>JAGLSJ010000108.1 GCA_023270095.1 Minisyncoccota bacterium | reverse complement strand
ATATAAAAAATAAGTTCAGATAAAAAATTATGCAATATCGAAATTCATAAAACGAGATTATCAAGATAATAGTGTTTATTTTATTGTGACCAAAACATTTCAAAATTTTCTATATTTCAAAGAGGCTATATCTTGTGATTTGTTTATTGAAGAAATTGAATTATAAAAAAATAAAAATGTCAATTAAGTTAAAAAATATATTATTTATAATCTTTGCCATATTTTTTATATTAGATGTTTTTTTGGTGTTTTCTTTTGATAATCAAGATACGGTTAAGAACTCAAAAATTATATTTTTTGATGTTGGGCAAGGAGATTCGATTATGATTGACGGAGGAAATAATATGCAAATTTTGATTGATGGGGGAGATGGTAATGTAATTTTAGATAAACTTGGAAAATATATGCCGCTACTTGATCGTAAAATTGAACTTGTGATTATGACTCATCCTGACAAGGATCATATGGGCGGGCTAGTTGAGGTTTTGAAATATTATCAAGTTGATCAAATTTTGGAAACAGGAATTGTTTGTGAAACGGCAATTTGTCAGCAGTGGGATAATTTAATTGAGGAAAAAAATATTCCAATTAAATATGCCGAATTTGGACAAAGAATAAAATTGAATGATGCGGAAATCAAGATTTTATATCCTTTTGAAAATTTAAATAATCAGAAAGTGAAAGATGATAATGAATCTTCAATTGTTCTTCGAGTTGATACTGAAAATAATTCTTATCTATTAACAGGAGATGCGGGATTTGATGTCGAGAACGAATTGACTGAAAAAGATATTAATATTGAAACAAAAATTCTTAAAATTGCCCATCACGGAAGCAAGAATGCAACTTCAAATGAGTTTTTGAGAAAGGTTAATCCTCAAAAAGCAATTATTCCTGTTGGAAAAAATAGCTATGGTCATCCTGCTGAAGAACTTCTCAATCGTCTTAAAAATATGAACATTGAATTTTTCAGAACAGACAAAAGAGGTGATTTGATTTTTAATTCAAATT
>JAGLSJ010000107.1 GCA_023270095.1 Minisyncoccota bacterium | reverse complement strand
TAAAAATATATAATTTTATTCCTGCTTGCGCGCAGTATGCAGCCGCCGCGATTCCTGCATTTCCGGATGTTGAAATTACAAGTTCTTTTTTCCCGTTTTGTTTAGCAAGCGAAACTTGATAAGCAAGACTTCTTCCTTTCAATGATCCAGTTTGATTCTCATCTTCTCGCTTAAAATATAAATGATTCGTATTATAAATTTTGTTTATATTTTCAATTTCAATTGCATTTGAATTTCCATCCTCCAGATACAATCTGTTTTCAGATTTAATAAACTCATCATAAAAATCAGCATATCTCCATATACCCTTTTCACTATTATTAATTTTATCTTGAAAGTTTGACATTAAATTATATACATATTAACATTATTTATAAAAAAGAGGGTGGTAAAATTAAATTAAAAAAATTAATATTTGGAGAAATTAAATATAAAATACTAGGATTTAATTGTATTTCCCAAATAACAATTTTATCAGGGATAGAAAAACTATTAAGAATAGAAGAGATATTTAAAATAAAAACTATAGATATTTGCACACTTATTTTAATAAAAACTACTATTTTATTATTATTTTTTCTCTTAATCGATAATAAAAAAACATTTAAAGGTGCTTAGCATAGTCCCTTTCTTTTTTTGACTCTAGAAGATAATCTTATTATAATTAGACTATAATAATTAAACCAAATATATGACAAAATGCCAAGAATGTAATTGCGAAATTCCAATTGATAAAAAAACAATTAAAATCGGAGATATTTCAGTTTGTTCTGCTTGTGGCGCTGAATATGAAATTATTTCTATCGATCCAATTCAATTAGAATTAATCGAAGAAGAAAAGTAGATGAAATTATCAATTTACTGGAGTTCAGCCTTTAACCTGTAGTTTCAATTCTTGAGACTTAAATTTACATCACAAAGAGTAAGCTTCGAATATACAAATAGATCTACGCCCTCTTAATATTTGCTACCGACTTAATCCACTCTTTCAAGTTCTTCTCAGAATTTTCCACAAATTTTGAATAAAAATGTGCAGCTCCTG
>JAGLSJ010000106.1 GCA_023270095.1 Minisyncoccota bacterium | reverse complement strand
TTAATAATTTGTAATTCTTGTTGGCAGACTCAAACCGCATTTGAGGAAAAGGTGGGAAATCAGCCAGACTATTGTAAGGTTCCAGTTTTAAATTTAAAAACAAAAGAAATCAAGATTTTAGATTTTGAAGATGTAGATGAAATGGAAGAGGATGAGAAAGAAGAGGCAGTGAATGGGGAAGATAAGGGTAATGGAGGGGAAAATGAAAAATAAAATTTCTAAAAAATCAAAGATTTTTGGGAGCATTCAAATCTTACGATTTAAAGCTTTTCAATTACTCATCATAGGAGGTATTATTTCGTAAAATGAAAATAGGAATTGATTTAGATGATGTTGTTTTTGAGTTTACAAGAGAATTTGTTAAATATTATAATAAAAAGTATGGAAAAGGACTGAAATTTGAAGAGGTCAGTACTTATGATTTTGCTAAGGTGTTTGATTTGTCTTTAGAGACTACTTTAGAGTTGATTAGGGAGATGGTTTTAGTAGGAATTGGCAGAAATCTTCCTTTTTGTGATTGTGCTAAGGAATCTATTTTTCGTTTAGCAAGGAATAATGAGATATTTTTTATAACTTCTCGGACCGCTAGAAATGGAACTTTAGAAAATCTAAAAAGATTATTTCCTGGAATGGAATTTCAATTGATTTTTAGTTCAAATTCTTATGCTAGAAACGAAGGGAAGACAAAAGCAGAGATTTGCAATGAATATGAAATTCAGCTTATGATTGAGGATGATGGAGGGTATGCTGAAGAGATTGCTAGTAATGGGAAGAGAGTGATTCTTTTTGATAAGCCTTGGAATCAAAATTATCAAGAACACCCAAATATAATTAAAGTAAATCATTGGAATGATGTAGGAGATAATATTTGGGATACTGAAAAAAAAGAGGAAAATATTGTAGAACAAGTTAGACAGTTTGTCGAAGATGAATGTAAAAAACCAACCAGTAAATATGGTTCAGAACCCTACCTATTTCATTTTGTTCCAGTTCATAAGTATGCTAAAGTTTTAGCAGAAAAATTAGGAGTAGACTCTGAGATTGTAGAATTAAGTGCTTGGTTACATGATATTGGTTCAATTATTGATGGAAGAGAAAATCACCATATTAC
>JAGLSJ010000105.1 GCA_023270095.1 Minisyncoccota bacterium | reverse complement strand
GAAGATCAAGTTGAAGACTTTTGGAACGACTTAATAAGTGATTCCGATAGTAATTTTATTGGCTCATTTGTTCTAAATTATGAGAATTTAAAGGAAGAAAAAAAAGACAGTCCGCATTATGGATATATAGATATTATTGATGGACAACAAAGAGTAATTACTATTTCATTATTTTTATCGGTTATGAGAAATATTGCAAAAGCTGAAGGATTCACAGATTTGGCAGATAGAATTCAAAGAAATACTCTAGGTTTTGAAGATCCAGTTAATGGACAAACAGCAACAAGAATAGTCTGTGGGGAATCTCTTCAAGATTTTTATCTTGCAAACGTTCAAAAAGAGAATTCAGATATATGCTCAGTTGCAACAACTGAAAAAGAAGAAAAATTAGTTGTTGATAATGCATTATTTTTTAAATCAAAAATTGAAGAAGAACTCAAAGCTGCACCAAATAAAGAAGATAAATTAAAAGAAATATATTCCAAAGTAAGAGAAATTATATCAGTCCAAATTCGAATTGATGATGAAGACGATGCATTTGAAATTTTTGAAACCTTAAACGCAAGAGGGATAGACTTAACCTTGGGAGATTTATTAAAAAATCTTATTTTTGGAAAACTTAAAGGAAAAACAGATTTAGAAACTCGTTGGGAAACTGTAGTATCTAATTTAAAATATGTAAAAGTAGACATTGCTCAATTTGTCAGATATTTTTGGATATCTAAATATTCATTTTTACCTGGCAAAAAAATATATAGAGAGATTAAAAGACAACTTAAAACAGTATCTGACTATGATAAATTTTTAAATGAATTGGTCAATGCATCTAACCATTTTAAACTTTTTTTAAATAGCAATTTAGATGATTGGACAGAATATGACCATTCAAAAGAAATATATGACTCTATGAGTGGCATTAAAACAATGGAAATCACCCAGTGTTATGTTCTTTTTACATCTTTAATGAGAAATGATTTCACTAAAAAAAGATGGACTAAGTTTTTTAAATTAGTAGAACAATTTTCATTCATTTACTTTTTCATATCCAAACAGCCTGCAAATAAAGTCGAAAGATTATATTCAAAAATTGCAATTGAAATTGAGAGTTATTCAAAAGAACCTGAAAGCA
>JAGLSJ010000104.1 GCA_023270095.1 Minisyncoccota bacterium | reverse complement strand
TAAAAATTATCTTGAAAAAATTAAACCAAAAAATGTAAACATAATAAACTGGATTAGTGACAAAGAATTAAAAAAACTTTATTCAGAGTGCAAGGGTTTAATTACAACTGCAAAAGATGAAGATTTTGGTATGACCCCTGTTGAAGCAATGGCATCAGGTAAGCCAGTCATTGCTGCAAATGAAGGAGGCTATAAAGAAACAATAATCAATAATAAAACAGGGGCATTAATTGACAATATAACAGTAGAAAAATTAACAAATACAATAAAAAAAATAAATGAAGAATTAAAATTAAATCCAAATAAATACAAAAAAGATTGTCAAAAAAGAGCAAAAGAATTTGATACAGACAATTTCATTAAAAATATCAAAGCGCAAATAAAATAATTTAGGGTCCAAAAGATTTTTTTAACTTTCTTTTTTCTTCAATTTTATTTCTAATTCTATCTAACCTTTTTTCTAATTCCGAATAATCCTAATAAAGAAGTAATTGTCGTTGATTTTTGTCCAGAGTTTATTTGTTTTGGCTTTAATAAAATATATTCCTTTAATGTCTTTAAAACTTCTCTATCTACTCTATTTGTAGCTAATGAAGAGTCTGGAGGCA
Source organism: Minisyncoccota bacterium (assembly GCA_023270095.1). Classification (GTDB taxonomy): domain Bacteria; phylum Patescibacteriota; class Minisyncoccia; order JAHIHE01; family JAGLIN01; genus JAGLLA01. The sequence goes on along the minus strand of JAGLSJ010000104.1, from coordinate 537 downwards.
ACCCGCATCCATCATAATTTCTTTTATCCCAAATTTCTTCTCCATTCTTATCTTTTATTGGTTGACAATAATGCATAATCGGAGCTTCTTCATCATCACAGTTATCCCAATTATTACACACACCAATATTATCTTTTGTTTCCACAATTAATTTATGTTTAACCATTGCTGTTACATAAGCAGGCATATCCCCCATCCAATCAGCACATTTAAAATATCCTTTTCTAGAAAAATATTCAATATCATCAGACATTTTTTTCATATCTCCTGCTTTAATTACAAAAGGATACATTAAACACTCATCATCCCTAGCAGGACATAATTCTGGCTGTATTGAAATTTTTTGACAATAACTTTTTAAATATCCTTTCCACTTTTGGCCATAAGCTTTTCCTTTTTCAACTTTAGGATCCCATGCTTTAACAAATATCATATCAGGATCTAAAAAAATCAAAGTATCTTCATCATTGAAAAGATTTTTTTCAAAAAAATACTTAAGTCCTCCTGGTTTATTCATAACCGGCCAGTCAATCTGAG
>JAGLSJ010000103.1 GCA_023270095.1 Minisyncoccota bacterium | reverse complement strand
TGTTGATAGCAGTCATTCAGTTCTAAGATGATGCGACCGTAAAAATAATATTGGTTGTTTTTTCTACTCTAAAAATTACTTATTTAAATAATATGAATGAGGATAAATCAAATTTCAAACCTATTTTTGTTTCTCAGGAAGAAGAAGATGTTATTAATGACATTCGTAAATTGGAGTTTGGTAAAATTTTAATAAATATTCAAAACAAAGTAATGGTTAGTAAGGAGATTACAAAAACAGTAAAAAATATTCGCAGAAAAAATATTATTCCAAATGATGATATTAATAATAACGATTTAGATAATTATAAATAGCATCTTACAAATAAATATTTGCCTGGCAGAAAACTGAGTCTCGCACCAAACGATATGCTTCTTGTAATTACATGCAATTATAACTTTAGCGCGCAATTGCATGTGGTTGTAGGTTGATATAAAAATTTGGTGCGAGATGACAGAAACTGAGGGTTCACAATTTTTGGAAACTTCTTTGAAAAAAGAAGTGTCTGATAATAGTGAGCCCTTTTAGTTTGAATAAAAGTATACCATTATCATAGTTATTTTAAGAATTAATATTATCCGTTTATAAATAATTAAAGGTCGAGGTTGCTTGCTTAAGCTCTAATTAATAAACACGCCTTGTTCACTTTGCGTTTATCCTTCTTAAAGAGAGGAACATATGTTCAGCGAATATAATAAAATAAATCCCTTTTGTTAAAAAGGGTTAGGGCGTGTAAAAAAGGGTGAAAGGTTTAATTGAGTAACTTGAAAAATTTTTAAATAACTAAAAATAACTTCTGCCGAAGTCATAAATAAAGCAAAATAAATATAAATTGTGCAAAGCAACGAGTTGCTTAACGAGGAAAGCGCGACAATAATGCTTAAAAAGCAAAATTGTCACACATCTTCAATCCTCGCACCTTTTTTATAACACTATTTTGTAATTTTGGCAATAAGCGGAAGTTTAAGGAGAATAAAATTATGCGTACTAAAAACATAAAAAAGCTAGTTGCTTTTTGTCTAACAATGTCAGTTTCTTTGTGGATGTTTGGAGGAAGTTTTGTTGTAGCAAACAATACTGCTGACACTAGTCTTGTTCGTGACACAAGTGGTGGTGCTACTCCAATTGTGAAGGCTAAATGGGAGATGAACGGACCAT
>JAGLSJ010000102.1 GCA_023270095.1 Minisyncoccota bacterium | reverse complement strand
CTCTATAACCATTACTCCATGTAAAAAATTCTGGGAACCCTCCAATCTTTTCATATATATCTTTTTTTATTAAAAATACTCCTGCAGAGTGTTGTATCTCAAAAGGGTTTATAATCTCTAAACTAGGATTTAAAAATATGCCCTCCCGATTTTCTAAATATTCTGCAGGAAATTTATCAAAATTTCCTTTCATAACTCCAGTTTCTAAATCTAATGTTCCAATATCTTTCATACTTCCAGAACTAGGTTTATTTTTTCTATGATAAACTGCCATTTGTAATGAGGCAACATCATCTGGGAGATTCATCATTGTATAGTTTGCTCCAAATGCAAAATATTCACTAGCAATACAATCATCATCCATAAATAAAATAAAATCATTTTTACTTTCTGCAACAGCTCTATTCCTACTAATAGAAGAACCAAGTTGTTTAGAATTTCTCAAATATTTAATTGGAATTTTAGATTGTTTTGTAAAAAAATCAACAACATCTTTGGTATTATCTACAGAAGCATCATCTATAACAATAATCTCACTTAACCCTGATTTTTTTTGATTTACTAAAGATTCTAAACACCATCCCAAAGGATTTACATCATTTCCAGGAGCATTTGGTGCTCGATTATATGTTGGGATAATTGCACTAATTTCTGGGAGAGATTTAAATTCCCCATTTAAATTAACATCTAAATAAGATTGAGAAGCAGTACGACTATCTAAAAACTTTTTTAATTCTAAGTTTACATTTACAGTTGCATTTCGTGTCGCTGGAGTCATCTGTCATATTCATTCACCATCCTATGTATAAAATTTATTAATATTCCTAAGTGTTTAAACTATATAATATTTTCTAAAAAACTGGATTTATAAATCTTTACCAAAAAATCAAGAATTTTTCATTTTCTACTTCAACTTCCCAACAGCACCACTAACCTTAACAATCTGTAAATCTTTTTTACTCATAACAAAACTTGCTCTAACTTTATCAAGACTACCTCGATTAATAACAAGAATAACAAAACCCTTTCCAGATTTTACAATCTGAGGACTACTCTCTGCAAAACCTAAAACTCCAATAAATTCAAGAATAACATCTTCAATAGCTTTCTTACTAACATCTTTACCTTTAATTAAAAGATATCTTTTCTTTTCTCTATGTGAT
>JAGLSJ010000101.1 GCA_023270095.1 Minisyncoccota bacterium | reverse complement strand
GCAATTTTATATGGATTGATTTTAGAAGTATTAAATGTTCATAATTCAGAAACTTATTCATATGGAAAAGAGTTTTTGTTGCAAATTTATAATATTCCATTGGCGATTGGCGTTGGATGGGCAATTATATATTATGTGTCGGAAAAAAGTGTGGAAAATTATAATCTGAAATGGTGGCAAGTTCCATTCTTTATGGCATTAATTGCTTTGAGTATTGATCTGGCTATAGACGCAGTTGCAATCAGATTAGGTTTTTGGCAGTGGTTAATTCCACTTGATCAAGAGTGGTTTGGCGTACCATATGATAATTTTTTTGGCTGGCTGGCAGTTGTTTGGACTTTTGTCTTTTTTGTAAATTTGAGCAAACAAAATTTTTTGGGTAAAAAAATATCAAAAATTATAAAGTATTTGTCAGTAATTATTTCCCCATTTATTTTGGCATTTCAGATTATCAGCTTTACAATTTTATCGGCAATTATTTCTGGAAGATTCTCTTTGGGCGAAGTTATAATTCTTTTTAATAATCATGATTACAGTTATGCTTATTATCCAGAAGTACAAACCGTTAAAGCTTATTTTTTATGGATTATTGTAGCTGCGTTAGTTTTATATTTTATAAAGGAAATTAATAAAAATCGTGGTAAAATTATTGTAAAGACCGATAGCCTTTCTCTTGCAATAATAGTTTTGCTGCATAGTTTTTTTCTGATAAGCGTATTCGTAAAAGGGTTCTACTTACAGTATCCAATTTTTATTGTTATTTCTATTTTATCGTTGTTATTTCATGTTATTGTTTTGCAGACACCTTTTTATGTAAGTAAAAGTAGAAAAAAAGACATTATTTTATAATTTAGAGATTAATATTTATTTACTCTTGACAAGTATTATCAGAGTAGTAATATAAATTTTGTGTTTTATAAATCTAAAAAATAATCACGAAAATGAAAATCATAAATAAATTTCTTTCACTAGCGTTGATAATATTTTTGACATCGATCCCTCTAATTTCTTTTGCCAGTTCTCAAGAAGGAGAGATTGTGCATTCCGATCCAATTGCTCCCGTAATTTTGGGTCTTATAGTAATTTTGCTTGCAGCAAAACTTGGAGGAGAGATTTTTGAAAAATTAAACCAACCTGCTGTTTTAGGTGAACTTATTTTTGGAATGAT
>JAGLSJ010000100.1 GCA_023270095.1 Minisyncoccota bacterium | reverse complement strand
ATTGTTTCACGTGAAACAATTTTAGCTATTATTCAAAAACGATTATATTATCTAAATTATTTTGAATTACGAAATGTCATTCTGAGTAAAACGAAGAATCCCGAAACTACGAGCAAAGAGCTTAATTACGGGATTACTGGAGCTTGCCCTGAGTGATAGCCGAATGGGTCGTTTCACTCCTCGCAATGACAATACTATCTTTCGTAATTCAAAGAAATTACATAAATGTAAAATATATAAGAGAACAGGCAGATCTAGACCCTAGAGCATAAAAACATATATTTGCAACTTCATTTCAATGATTATAAAAATTATCCTATTTTTACACCTAAATCAACAGATATAAAAAGTAAGTCAAAAAATTCTTAAACATATTTTATCAATAACTAATGTTTCACGTGAAACATTAGTTATCTCAAGCTGAAAAATAAATTCTACATACAAAAACCTCTGAAAACGCAGTTTTTGTCACTCTTGCAGATACGAGAATTCAGAATTTAATTCAAAAAAACAAATTCTTAAAATATTCTATCAGGAGTTCACCAGAAATTCATATTTATTATTAAAAAATAAAAATTGTTTCACGTGAAACAATTTTACTGAATTTAAAAAATTTAACGATTAATATAAACGATTTATGCAAACTATTTTACAAATTAAGCAACATATCTAAAATAATAAATGATCTCTTAACTAAATTACTTTCGTGTATTTTTTGAAATTACCATTATTAAGGCTAAAACTAGCCAAAATATCAATTGTCCTTGTTGTAATGTCCAAAAATAGTGGTCAAACATCCCTATAAATAAAAATGTCATTACTATTACCAATAAATAATGACTTAACTTACTATTCGAAATTGTTTCACGTGAAACAATTTTTATTGAATTTAAAGTAACATATACTACAAAAAGAAGAAAAAACAACAAACCAATAATTCCAACTTCAGAAGCAATCAGAAAATAAATATTATGAGCCGGCTGATATTGCCATGGCTCAATTTCTTGCTCAATGTAATTATTTTTAAGGTGACTATTGATTTGAAAAATAGATGTTCCTATTCCAGAACCAAAAAGAAAATTATTCGAAATTGTTTCACGTGAAACATTATTATAAAATAGCCTATCAGAAATAGCGGAATTATTAGGTAAATTACCATTACTAAACATATCGCCATTAAAT
>JAGLSJ010000099.1 GCA_023270095.1 Minisyncoccota bacterium | reverse complement strand
AAAACCTTCGTCAAAAATTGTTTTTTTACTGACCTTTTCCTCCGAAGTTAAAGCATAAAGCAAATTTTCTTTAATATCATCTTCTTCTTCTTCAAGTAAGTCTTTAATATCCCGAAAAGCTTCTCTGGCTTCAATAATATCAGAGCTTATACCGCTAGTTTGCGTCGGGACCCAAAAAAAACTCACTATTGTTTTTTTACTTTTGGATTTTTTCAATTTTTCATTTAATTTTCCTAAAGAGTCTATATAAATATCAAGCCCCTTGTTGTGAAATTCATATCTGCTGGCAGTAAAATAAAAAAGAGTATTATCAAGATCAATCGAATAGTAAGGAAAAAAATAATACAAAACAAATTCTCGTAATTTATCTCTGTATTTTTTGTGTTTCAAAGCAGTTTCTTCAAAGCTTGGAAATTCAGACATATCAAGTCCATTAGGTAACACAACATCAACCTTTTTTCCTAAAATATATTCTGCTTCAATGGCCGTTACTTGACTCACTGTCGTAAACGCATCAGCATAAGTAGCAGATAATTTTTCCATATTATGTTTTGCCTGAACCCCATATTTATACACCTCTTGTTCATAATCAATTTGATCCAATTTAGCATAAAAATCAACACCATGACCAGCTAAGGTTCTACCAAGCGTTGTAGCGTGTGTAGTAAAAACCGTTGCGATATTAGAATTATTTTTTTTCAAATATAAAACCGTTGCGCCAGAAAGCCATTCATGAGCTTGAACAATTATTTTTTTATCATTGTGAATCTGACTCAATTTGTCTGTCAAAATTCCGACTGCCCAGCTCCACAAAACAGGTTCGTCAAAATCATGAGAACTTCCCAGAGAATCAAGTTGAAAATCTTCCCACAACTGTTTTTTAATATCATTAACTTGAGACCAAAGCTCTTGAAAATCAATTAAAATAACTTTTGGTTCTCCTTCAATTAGCCAAGATCCAAAATGACATATTATTCCTTCAGCCTTTAAATTGTTATATATTTCTTTATAAGTTTCTGGAATTGACTCCTCTTTAAATACAGCTTGAACCTTATCTGCAAAATATGGACCGATTAAACAATAAGAATTTTTATATTGTTTTTCCATATGTCTTGCTTTGGAACTAAGAACTGTAAAAATTCCTCCAACTTTGTTACAAACTTCCCATGAAACTTCAAAAACCAT
>JAGLSJ010000098.1 GCA_023270095.1 Minisyncoccota bacterium | reverse complement strand
ACAAGAATTTGAAAGTAAAATTCAAAAATTTAATGATGGGCATCGAGAAGTCAGAGAAAAAATTAATAGGTTGAATTTAGATGAACAAGAGAGAAGAAAATTGTTTTTTGAATTGGAAAGAAGTTTGAGGACAAAGCAAAGTGAGCTAGATCGGTTCAAAGATAATTTGAATTTAGTTAATATTGAATTGGCAAAGTTTGAAGTGCGAAAAGAAGATTTGATAAATGAAATTAAGGAGGAATTTGAAAGTTCGGAATTTTTGGAAAAGTTGCAGAACAATGTTATACAACAAAAATCGGATGGAAGTTATTTTAACCAAGAAGAGTGTCGAGCAAAAATTCGGAAACTGAAATTTCAGCTTGAGCAAATTGGCGGAATTGATCATTTGATTGTTGAAGAGTACGAGGAAACTCAAAATAGGTTTGAATTTCTTTCTGCGCAGGCAAATGATTTGCAACAAGCTTCGGATGCGCTTCGAGAAGTAATCAAGGAACTTGATCGGAAAATTGAAGAAATATTTAAAGGTTCTTTTAAAAGGATTAACGAAGAGTTTGATAAATATTTCAAAATTATTTTCAAAGGCGGAAAGGCAAATTTGTCGATTAAATATTCTGAAAAGAAAGAAGAAAAAAATGAAGATGATAACAGCGAAGATGTCGTTGAAGATGAAAATTCTAATGTCGAAAAACCTGAAAGGCAACAAAGAATTGCTGGAATTGAAATTAATGTTTCACCTCCAGGGAAGAAAATTTCCAGTTTGAATATGCTTTCAGGTGGAGAGAGAGCGCTCGCATCTATCGCAGTTCTTTTTGCAATTATTGCCAATAACCCACCACCGTTTTCAGTGCTTGATGAAATTGATGCCGCTTTGGACGAAGCAAACTCAGCCAAGCTTTCGGAAATTATTGGCGATGTTTCTCAAAACACACAATTCATTGTCATCACTCACAATCGTGAAATGATGAAACAAGCAGGAATTTTATACGGCGTCACTATGATGGATGATGGTGTGTCGAAAATTATTTCTTTGAATTTGGAAGATGTGGGGGAGTAAATTAAATTGTTAAATTGCTAAAATTAGCAATTTAACAATGCAGTAATATAGAAATCAACAATACAACAATACAACAATACAACAATTTACCTCAATATTTGACATAAATCATTCCTTAATATAAGATAGAAATACGGTTATTAATAAAACTTAC
>JAGLSJ010000097.1 GCA_023270095.1 Minisyncoccota bacterium | reverse complement strand
CACCTTGAAGTTTTATGTTTGAGACATTGCAAGATTTATCTTTGTAATAATCCTCGTCAAAATATAGATAAGTCTGTTCAATCCAAAAAGTAATTAGCGTTAGGATTAGTATGATGATTGATAATCTTTTGAAGAAGTGCTTTGATAGTTTCATTTTGGTTATATTATTTGATAATATTTAAAATGGAATATCCTCAATTTTTATTTCAATTTCTTCATCTTCATTTTCACCACTATCAACATCTTCATTATTTAAATTCATTTTCTGAGACTCAATTTCAATCTTTTCTCTTATAAACGAATTGAAAGACGAGTATTCTTCAATCTCTTTTTTCATTATTAATTGATTAGCAGGATCGGAATTATTTTTTATATAAATATCTACTTTATCATGTAACTCAATAGGCAATGGCCTATCTTTGCTTAAATGATATTTTTTATCACCTACAGTCATTGATGATAAATCTGATTGTTCTTCAGAATAAACTGGAAATAACTGTATTACTTTCTTTAAAGATTCTTCATAACTTAACTCCTTATTATGAAAATCAGCGAGTGTCATTCTTCTACAACCATAATCCATTCCTTTTATTAAGATTTTATCAAGAGGAGATAAATTCCACCACTATATAATATCTTCATCTGTTGCTCCCTCAGACTTTGCCCAATCAATACGTTCTAATAGGTAAGAAATTTTATTAACAGAAGAGAATGGCCATCCCTTTGGCCATCCTGTAGCTTCATATGTTCGTTGTAATACCCAATCTTTAGATATTTCCGCAGTAAATTCTTCTTCTGGATAAAAAGCTTTTACTTCTGTTGGCAAAGTATCGTATTCACGCAAATATTTTGCCATTCGCATATTTTCTCGTATGTTTTTGAATAATCCCATAAAATTAATATTAAGAATTAAGTAATGTTTTTACATTTAAATTACTAAACATTCTATTATTTTCTATTAATTAATCATTCATTCCAAATCTAAACCTTTCAAATATGATTCTCTATCAAAAAGATTTATTTCATAAATTGAATCTGGATCAAAACCTAATCGTGAGAGAACTGAATTATTTTTTATTAATCGCTTTTGACCTTTATCTCCTTGCGGATACAATCTATAAACTTTGTCATCACCTACTGCTCGAACCAATTCAGAAGTCACAAAAGAATCAAGAGTTGCTTGACTCACTTCAATCACATCTTCCCATCTCAAATGACCATA
>JAGLSJ010000096.1 GCA_023270095.1 Minisyncoccota bacterium | reverse complement strand
AGCTTACCATTTTCCAGCTCATCGTCATACAATCTAATTTTATCCTCAGTATCATTAATCCATTCAAGAGCATGCATTCCATTAATATAAACGACTAACCAACCATTTACTGGAACAATAGTTTCTCCTAAATCAGTTGTATCGCTATTATTATCTGCATTCAGCTGACTAATCATAATCGGTTGATGTTCATATTTGTTATAAAGATACCAACCGTCAACATCTATATCAGACTTACCGTAATTATACAATTCTACCCATTCTCCTCCAGGCATAATTTTATTATCACCCCCTATTGGATTTGGGTATATTTCATTCAAAGTGATCGGAAGCGGTGCGCAATAATTCAAATCATCATGAAGATTATTGAAATTGTCTAACATTTTCATCATTGCTTCAAATTCAAAATCCGTATGAGAAACAGAAAGCATCATATCAGCATCATTAATAATTTCAGCTAATATGTTTCCATTAAATACTCCAAAATAATCTTCGATCCATTGAACTTGAGCGAGTTTACCTTCCTTCGCAAATTCTTCAATCGTAAATAAAACAAAGTCAGATTCTTTTTCTACAAAATATTCATTAATTGAATAATGAACAATATTCAGTTTCGTTGCTAAAAGTTGAGCTTTAAGCTTGTTTTCCATTGCATCTGCATTTCCATTATATTCAAAAACATTAACTACTTCATTAGTTGTTAAAATTGCCGTATCTCCAATCTTTATCGGAAGATATTTTTCTGTTATTTCAATGTTAATTTTCCAATATCCGACAGTACGAGTTTCCCCTTCTTTATAGCAAATTTGACCGGTCACATTAACTACATGAGCCTCAAATGCACTAAACATAGGTAAATTTGTAATAAGCAAAATTCCAGAGACACATGTTAATGATACTGTTTTTAAAACAAGATTTATACACCTAAAACCGAGGTTATAAAATTTAACCTTTTTCTGTCTTAAATACTGTTTTTTGAATTTTGAAATCATTTTATTATATAAGTTTAAAAATAATTAAAAAATATTTATTTCAAACTAAATGCCCATGATGTTATTTTACCTAAATACGGTATTCGAAAAGGCTTATCTTTAATATTCACTGTTTTTCCAACGATACTTTCATATTTTACAGGAAAATCAGAGATATTATTTGCATCTCCTTTTGTTTTTACAGTGCTTTTGTTCAACTCAATAATTCTATGTATCGTAAAAATCGGAGTTTTAGTATTTTCAGAATTGC
>JAGLSJ010000095.1 GCA_023270095.1 Minisyncoccota bacterium | reverse complement strand
ATAATATCTCCCATTTTATTTTCCTTCTTTAATCCTTTAAACACTTTATCATATATCCATCTTCAAGTCTATATCCTAATTTTCGATAGTAACCACGAACGCCGACACCGCTGATGACGGCGATTTTTTTTAGGCCAAATTCTTTTTGAGTGATTCTTTCTGCTTCTTGTATCAATTTTTTACCAAGTCCTGTGTGTTGAGTATGCTTTTCGTTACTTGATTTAATTGGAGCGAGGGTTCCATAGGTGTGTACTTCGCGGATAATGCTGGCATTTTGGAGGGTGGGGAGAATTGAATTTTTACGCTCTAAAGAGTGAACTCCAGTTTTGTTTATTCTCAGTCTTAAGAGAGAATAGAGGTGTTGTCTTTTTTCATCTTCAAAACTGAGAAAGATTTCTTTTCCGTTTGATGCTTCATAATCTTGTCGAAATAGTTTTAAGTTTTTAACTCCTATTTCTTTTTTATCAGAGGTGATATTTATATTTTGATTTCTGATTTCACGACATCGAATACACTTACATTTCCAATTTTCTTCGATAGATTTTTTTTCAAGAGTCTGTCTGAGGTTGGAAATTTTGCTCCCTGCCACAATACTTGTTGCAGGAATGTCGCGAATCAAGCGAGTAATGCGGACATAATATGGAATATTTTTTTTGATTTCACAAAGTAGTTTAATGAGTTTTTTGTCGGAATATGGTTTATATTCTCCATTTTTCCACCATTTGAAAATCTCTGCATCTTTGACAACAACGCAAGGATATATTTTAAGCATATCTGGTTGAAAATCTGGATTTGAAAAAAGTTCATGAAACATTGAAAGATCTCGTTTATAGTTTGATCCAGGAAGATTTGGCATCATGTGATAGTTTATTTTGAAACCTGCTTCTTTAAGTAATTTTGTAGCCAAGACAACTTCTTTTTTGCTATGTCCTCTATAGTTTAATTTGAATACATCATCATAAATAGTTTGTACTCCAAGTTCGACTCTTGTTGCTCCCAATTTTCTCATTCGCAAAATTTCTTTTTCATCGACATAATCAGGACGAGTTTCCAAAGTAAGTCCGACAATTCTGTGCTTTCCACCTTCGTTTATTTTTTGAAGCTGTTCTAAATTTTCGCTTTTCGCTTTTCGCTTTTCGCTTATTTTGTTACACGCCTTGAAGCATTCTTTCACAAACCAAGTTTGATATGATTTTGGTAAATAAGAAAAAGTACCACCCATTATGATGAGTTCAATTTTATCAGTTTTAT
>JAGLSJ010000094.1 GCA_023270095.1 Minisyncoccota bacterium | reverse complement strand
TGTATTATGTCTATATTCTAAAATGCGTTGATGAAACTTTGTACACTGGGATTGCTGTTGATTTGAAAAGGCGAATAGAAGAACACAATTCCTCTGACTTAGGTGCAAAATATACTAAGTATCGAAGACCAGTCAAGTTAGTATATTCAAAAAAATTTCGTGATCGGTCTACAGTAACTAAGGAAGAAATGAGAATTAAGTCATTGTCGAGAAAAGAAAAATTAGAGATGATTAAAAAACACACCCCGTCTGCTTTGCTTCCTACCCCTCTCAAGAGGGGAATAAAAAACATAAAAAATAATTATGAAAAAAGATAACTCAGAAAAAATTAAAGGACTGGAGATGTATTTTTCGGAAGATGTTTTTGAAAAGTTTGCTGAGCTGGAACAAAATAAAAGAAATTTTCAGGTTGCAGGGATCGTAGATCAAATTTTGATACAGGAAACTGAGAATTTTGAAAATCCAATATATGTGGCAGAATTGGGTGGAGGAGCTCATCCGGATCGATATCACGAATTTTTCAGAAAGATTATGCAAGAGCCAAAAGGTCACATTGACTGGGTTGATATATCTCCTTTTATGTTAAAATTGGCAAAAAAATATATAGATAATAAGGAATATCGTGATAGAAAAGAAGTAATTTCTTTTGTGAAAAGTGGAATATGTGAATATCTCAGTAAATTGAAAGATAAACAACTTGATTTGGCGATTATGAAATACACTTTTAATCACATCAAAGACATTGAATCTTTATTACGATTATTGTCTGTTAAAATCAAACCAGGAGGAAAACTTATTTCTACTATTGGTAATTTAAATGCTGAATTAAAAAGTTATTCAACCAATGCTCGTTATTTATATAATGGTGAGCAATTTTCAGATGAGAGAAAAATAAAATTGAAAGATGGTGATAATTTTGTAATTAAGTTTTTTAAGATTGCGGGAGATAAAGATTCTGGTTATCTTAAAGGGGCTGAATCCACGGCATATTATCATTCAGCTGAAAAAATTGAAAAGTTGGCGGAAACTTTTGGCTTTGATATTTTCATTGGTGACTGGAAAAGCATTATTAAAACAGAAAAACAAGAAGAGGCCAAGCAAGATGTTTTTGTATTGACGAAAAAATAAATTAAAATAATTTTTAGAATAATTCATATAATGAAAAAAAAGCAGAAAAAAATCGAATTAAACGGACAGTTCAAGAAGGCATTGGATTTGATGGAAAATACCAATCATCATCTTTTTGTGACTGGCA
>JAGLSJ010000093.1 GCA_023270095.1 Minisyncoccota bacterium | reverse complement strand
AATCCTCCTATCAACATCCAACCTAGCATTAAATTTCCTCCACCAATTCGAGAAACAAAACTCAGAAATCCAAGACTATTACTTATATTGACAATGACTCCTCCAATCGTAAATGAAAAATGATCATCATATTTTATTTTATCATTAACAATTATGGTTATTTCAGCTAAATATTTACCATCTTCAAGCCCAGTTGTTTGAATTTGAAGAGGTGTAATTTCTTTCATCGAAAAAGAATTAACACTTTCTAAATCTTCAGGATATGGATAAATTGCATTGTGCATTATTTTTCCATCCTTTTTTAATTTAAGTTGAATTTGCGGATTGACTTTAATATTACTTTGATTGTCATATATAAACCTAATATTCAACGGTTCGTTCTTTTTCAAATTATATTTTTCTGGAATAATCGAAGTTTGAAGATTAACTTCTTCATCATCTGTAACCGTAATGCGAACTTCTCTATCAATTTTTTGACCAACCGATGTCAAAACCTTTTCTTCTGCACCTTCGTCTGCTACAATAATCTCAACGCCGATAGCACCATCATACTGACCATTTGGTGTGCCATTTGGAATTTCAAATTTTGCCACAATATCATATCTTGAATTTTCTAATATACTTATTTCTTCAATAAATATTTCGGGATTTGCTTTGTCATAAAATTTTACCCACCCCTCAACACCATCATCTGCTGACAATTTAAACTTATTTTCTACTGGATCAGTATTAAAGATATAAAGAATTTCTTCAAAACTTTCTCCTTGTCTGGCGTTTTCAATAACAATTGACTCTGTCATTTGTCCAATTCCAAAAGCAGTTGATGATTGTCCAATAAATAAGACAGAAATTGAAATCACAATTAAATGCAATATTTTTTTCATAATCATATTTTTAAAAATTATTTAGAAAAGTCTGAAGCCAAAACTTATTTTCTTTTAAGATGTTTTTGCTTCAAGCTTCTCCAAAGGGCGTCTGCATAGCAGACAACCCTTTGTTGAATTTATTCAATCAATATCTGAATTACATCTCACAAGGCAAATGTGGAGCAGATTGAGCGCTTAATGTCATTGTACCAGTATAACCAGGTCCCGGATCTATTGGCGGGAACTTAGAAATATCGATTGAAAAATCCATTTCATTCATTTCAGATAAATCCAGTGCAAGTGGTAATATTCTTGTTTGATAAGGAACATAATTCACAAATCCTGCATCACTACCAACTCTTCCATCGTATCTGACATTATAAATTCCATCAGTCATTCCCAATCCCATATCAT
>JAGLSJ010000092.1 GCA_023270095.1 Minisyncoccota bacterium | reverse complement strand
TCTATCCAATTGAGCTACGAGCGCTCTTATCAATACTATAAGAGTATATATTAAATTAAAAAAAATATCAAGAGCAATTGTTGGAATAAGGTTTTTCAAGCAAATTAACTTTGAGTTTTAACAAATGCTTATATATTTTATTCATTGGAAGTCCAATAATCGCCGTATCGCTTCCGTTTATTTTTTCGATAAAAACTGAGCCGAGCCCTTCTATGGTATAGGCTGGGGCTTTGAATAATGGTTCGCCAGTTTTGACATAACTGTCAATTTCTTTTTGAGATAGTTTTTTAATCCAAACTTCAGATATATCATAATCAGAAATAATTTTATTGTTTTGTGTATCAATAATGGCAATTCCTGTAATGAGTTTGTGCTTCCTTCCGCTTATTAATTTCAAGATCTTTTTCGCTTCTTCTGATGTTCTTGCTTGTCCGATTAACTTTTTGTCAATTATTCCAAATGTGTCTGCTCCAATAATAATGGCATTCTTGTGTTTTTGAGCAACAGCTTGAGCTTTTCCAATAGCAAGTTTTTGAGCAAGTTTGTGTATCGGTAATTTTTCGCTCATATCTTCATTATAATTACTCTTTTCAGTTTCAAAATTAAAACCAAGTGATTTTAGTAGTTTTCTTCTGCTTTTTGATTTAGAAGCAAGAATTATTTTTCTTTTCATAATTGTTACTCTAGCGGATTTTTATGTGGATATAGATTCGGAGATTTATAAATGCTATAGAACTTTTTTTCAAATAGGAGCTCTTTATTTTCGTCATAAACTTGTTGAGTCCAGACAGATTTCATGGAGCCGTCTGGTTTTTTGTCATAAATTACAGGACCTTTGGTTTTAATTTCTCTACCGTCGTCAGAGCCATAAAAATCAAAATAAAGTTTGTTTCCTATAATTTTTGTTTGGATTAGAATATAGGCTGGAGTATTATTTTTAAACTGAAGATCTGGATGTGGAGGATAAATCGTAGCATCTGTACCTTGAGGAGCGTAATATTGTACAGGATAAGCGTGATTTTTTCGTTCTGTAATTTCAAGTCCTGCTAGAACCGCACCTCGAAATGTAGTTGTGGAAACTTGGCACAAACCTCCTCCATATTCTGGAATTGTTTCTCCTTTTTTAATTACTAATTCTGGCAGATATCCTTCCTTTGGACCAACATTTCCAAGAGCTGTATTAAATGAAAATGTGTCATCAGGTCCAATTAAAACTCCTTGAAATTTTGCCGCGCCAACTGTAATGTTGTGTCTTCGATTACTTGGAGAGCCAGCAAAGTTTGATTCTCCTGTTG
>JAGLSJ010000091.1 GCA_023270095.1 Minisyncoccota bacterium | reverse complement strand
GGTGGAATCAAATTTTATATGAGAAAGGAAATCAAAGACATTATAGCCTACTTCAGGCTCATTCAAAATCCAACAGATTTAATGAGTTTTGAAAGAGTAGTCAATACTCCAAAAAGAGGACTTGGCAAATCAACATATGAAAAAATCATCTCGGAAAGTCGCAATCAAGGAAAAGGTATTGTAGAAATTATTTCGAATTACAACAAGGGAGATATTTCTGTAAAAAGATTGGAAAGCTTGATTGGTTTTTCGAAGATAATTGAAAATTGCAAAGAAAAGGCAAAAACAATGAAAATCAAAGAACTTTTGGAATATCTTTTGACAAACATAAATTATGAATTATATATCAAAGATGGAACAGATGAAGGTGAATCAAGATGGGAAAATGTAAAAGAGCTTTTCACAGCTGTGGAAAAATATGACGATTTTACAGCCGAAAAATCATTGAATCTTTTTTTGGAAGAAGTTGCCTTGGCGACCGACTTGGACAAAGTTGATGAAAAACAAGACGCAGTTACTTTGATGACTTTACATTCTGCGAAAGGATTAGAGTATGATACGGTTTTCATCATTGGACTAGAGGAAGGACTTCTTCCTCACGCAATGAGTTTGAGCGATGAGTTTGAAATGGAAGAAGAGAGAAGATTGTGTTATGTCGGATTAACTCGAGCAAAAAACCGGGCTCATCTTGTTTTCGCCAGAGTGAGAAGAATTTTCGGCTCCACTCAATCAAACTATCCTTCCCGATTTATATCTGATATCCCAGCTCATCTTGTTGATATGCAAAATCAAGGTTATAGTTATTTAGATAGTGAAGAAAGTGAAACAAGTTATTTGTAGATTAATTAATTTGTTATTAAAAATAAAACCGTCATTCTGAGGAGTTTACGACGAAGAATCCCATGGCTACTTTGCATAAAATTAACGGGATCCTTCGACAAGCTCAGGATAACAGCTCGAAGTAATTAGTAAAATTATTTATTATTCCAAAGCTATGTTTTCAAAAGAAGAAATTCAAAAAATATTCAAAACTCCTGATATGGCAATTCTCAAAAGTTTAGGGCAAAATTTTTTGATTGACGAAGCTGTTTTAGAAAATATAATTACTTGTTCAGATTTAAATAATAATGATGTTATCATTGAGATTGGCCCAGGACTTGGAACTTTGACTGAAGAGCTTTCAAAAAAATGTAAAAAAGTTATTGCCATTGAAAAGGATAATAAGTTTGCGCAAATGCTTGAAGGAAAATTTGAAAATGTGGAAGTGATTAATGATGATATTCTGCAAATGAATATTAAT
>JAGLSJ010000090.1 GCA_023270095.1 Minisyncoccota bacterium | reverse complement strand
AGCTGAGATATATTTAGATTCTTTAGCGGATTTTTATATTGTCGTCAGTAGAAAAGAAAAAAGACTGAAAGATACTTTCTGAGAAAGTGATTCAGTCTTTTTTTATTGCGTAAAATATTGTCATTCGCGTTTTTCGTTGAAATCTCATCTTGCTCTCTTTTTGTCTTCTGTGTTAAAGAGCGGACTGACGCAGTTTGTCGGTGAGGTACGAGCCGGTACAAACTGCGTTTAGGGTAGCGATTAAATAATTTCATGGCGCTTGCTCCATAGCGGAGCAGTCCGACGAAGTCGGACTCTGAAGTCTCACAAAATGTAATATTAGAGTGTACGTAGAAAATGCAAAATACTCTCCCCCGTTATACTTGATATATTACATACTTAATCAGAAAACTTAAATTAACTAAAAATATAATTATGAGAAAAATTACTAATACAAAACTTATTATATCGGGAAATATTATTGAACTTTTTGAATATGAGAAAGGTTTTATTTATGGTCCAATTGAAAATAAATCTCAGGGCTCAACTATGAGTACAAATAAAAATACAAATTCAATGGAAAATCGACAAAGGTCAATGGAAAATGCACAAAGAAATTTAAAAAGAATTATAAATGCCAACGCAGGACACTGGAAAGATAATAACGAGAATATCTATATGCCCATTTTCCTAACTCTAACATTCAAAGAAAACATAACTGCCGTCAAAGAAGCAAATTATCAATTCACAAAATTCAAACAACGGATTGATTATGAAATAACAAAAGAAAAGAAAAGTTATTTAAAGTATGTTGGAATCATTGAATTTCAGAAAAGGGGTGCTGTCCATTATCATGTTTTATTTTTCAACATGCCTTTCATTGAAATGATATATGACAAAATCGAAAAAATATGGGGTGAGGGTTTTATCATTGTGAAACCAATAAAAAATATCAGAAGTGTTGCCTCTTATGTTTGCAAATACATGACAAAGAATAAAGCCGACCAAAGACTATGCGGACAAAAAAGTTATTTCTCAAGCAAAGGACTGAAAAAACCAATTGAAATTCTTGATAAAAATAGAATTAAAAATTTAATGAAGCTTATTCCTGATTCAGTTGAGTTTGAAGATCAATTTAAAAGTGAATATTGTGGAAACATAAAGTATCGGAGATATAATATTGCAGAGCATAGAAATGAAAAAGAAATATTGCATAATCTTTTAGAATCTCATCTTGTATAACTGTCTTGATAAAAATATAAAATAGTGCTAAATTGTAAATGCTTATCTGATACAAATTAAACCAAAAAGGTTTTTAGTATATTGTCGCCTGAAATGGGCGGTTCTGCTGACAA
>JAGLSJ010000089.1 GCA_023270095.1 Minisyncoccota bacterium | reverse complement strand
ATTTAAAATATCGGATAGCCGATGTAGGTTTTGAGATGTTAAATAATTTTAAATCACAAAATAATAAATCGAATAAATATTATATTTTGTTATCATGATAACGCTATATAAAAATAAAAAAATAAGATAACGGTTGTCGCCTTGTTATCTTATAATAGAGTCTTTTGAAAATATATTTATCCCTGACGAGTTTCCCAATTAAATAGCGTTCTGCTTAATAATGCTTGAGCAAAAGCGATAGCGTGTTTTTTGTTTACGAAGTAGACTATGAATGTACATCTAGGGTTTAGGCTTATACTCCCTGGACCAAGTATAATCCAATTATTTTTATCAGAAAATGAAAGAACTCCCATCGCAAGTAGAATTTCATACGCACAGTCTTTGTATTTTTCTTCTAGTTTCTCAATCTTTTTCCAATCTACAACTATTTCGTCGTTTTCTACAGTATACCACTGTTTCTCTCTTTTAAATAAACAGTCAATCTTTCCGATTAACTCTTCTTTTGAGCAAGAAAAACAAAACATATTTGGATTAATGGTAAAATTAATACCATTAATTTGAATTTGAGTTTCTTCTTCTGGTATTTTGTTTTTACCACATTTGGTACATATTTTTGACATAATAATTCCTCTTGAGTTTATAGTATATTATTTTTTGATCTTGTCAATTTGTAACAAGGTTTTTGTGTATACTTTTCCCTTGACTAACTTTAAAAATCATATTATACTAATCGTAGTCTGAAAAAGTAATTAAACATAATTCTTATATCATGAAAAGAACATATCAACCGAAGAAAAAGAAAAGAGCGCGAACTCATGGATTTCTGGCCAGAATGCAAACTGTTGGCGGAAGAAATGTGTTGTCATCTCGAAGAAAAAAAGGAAGAAAAAGCCTAACTGTTTAATGCGGCTGGTTTGTGATTTAGCTGTATAAACAATAAAAATGCTTAAAAAACAATTTAGAATAAGAAAACAAAAGGACTTTGAAAACGTGTTCAGCAAAGGAAGATATGTTTCTGAAAAGTTTTTAACATTAAAAGCTGTAGGTAATGATTTGGCTTATTCGAGATTTGGCTTTATTATTAGTAATAAAGTTTCTAAAAAAGCCGTGGAAAGAAATCGATCCAAAAGGCTTTTGAGAGAGTCGATTCGATTATTACAGAGCAGAATAAAACCAAAAGTTGACTTCGTCTTTATCGCAAAGAAAGAAATTATTGGCAAAGACTTTTCTGAAGTAAACGATTGTGTGGAAAAGTTGTTGAAAAAGTCTGGATTATTTGAGAAATAAATTTATTTTCTACTTTTACTTTGATATATCGTGTTAAAAAAAATTGTTCTAAAAT
>JAGLSJ010000088.1 GCA_023270095.1 Minisyncoccota bacterium | reverse complement strand
GTTTTTGAAATTTGAATTCTTTCTTCAAAAAAAGCAATATCTGAAACCCCAGAGAGAGAATAAAATCCTTCAAAAATATCCATAATATGATTTTGCAAATCTTTGATAGTGAATCTTCTACCTTCGGTTGAAACCCAGCTTTTATCTTTCTTCTGACCAAAAATAACTTTGATTCCTTCTCCTCCTCTTCCATGATTTGGTTTAAGAACAAAACTTTTTGGTAGTTCTGCCCACTTGAACAGTTCTAAATCTTTTCTATTTTTTACAACACCAAAAACCTTCGGAACTGGTATTTCGTTATTAAAAAGCAACTCCTTACTTCTAAGTTTATTGTCTGCAAGACGAATCGCATTTTTAAGATTACTAGGTCTGATATATGTTAAATTTCTAGAATTCATTCCTAAAAGACCTTTGCTTTTTCTAATTGTTGTCAACATGTTTTATAACATCTTTAAATCTAAAATATTCTCTTAATCGAAGTCCTGTCCATCTTCCAAGGATTATATTAATAACGAGAAGTAAAATTATATATTCTGGATGATTAAGAATTAAATTCCTAAAGCTATCCCAAACAATAAAATAATATCCGGCACTAGAAATGATTATCGTTTCAAGAGAAAGAAGTGTTGCAGTTCTGATTCCTTTTTCAACCTGCGTGGAAATAAATTTTTCAATCAAAGTAATCATAATCAAAATTGGCAAAATTGAAGTTGAAGCAAGTCCAATTTTCCCCAAATATCCCGCCAAAGCAAGAAGCCCTAAAATTGCAATGCTAATCACAGTCAATACAATAGCGATTCTCGGCAGATAAAGCAATCTAAAATTTTTCAAAAAATAACGCATCGCAGTTCCAGAAACCAGAACAACAACAAAAATTGCAAGACCATATTTTAATCCTATTGCCCAAAAAGCAAAAGCTAGGACAAGTGGAGTGTATATTCCAAAAGATTTAACTCCAATAATTTGTCTAAAAATGACAATTAAAGTTGCAATAAAAGGAAGTGCCAATATCAAATAGACAGTATCAACATCAACTCCCTGTGAAATGATAAAATTAATTATTTCTGACATAAAAATAGTATTAAGTATTAAATATTAAGTATTAAGCTTTACTCCTAACGCTCAATATTAAACACTTTATTTTTTACTTATTTTCTTTTCAAATTTATAACTACTCTCACAACAAACTGCTACTGCAAGCGCATCTGCTGCATCATCTGGCTTAGGAATTTCTTTAAGGTCTAAAATTGACTTTACCATCTGCTGAACTTGCTTTTTCTCAGCACGACCATATCCTACCACTGCCTGCTTAACCTGTAAAGGAGTATACTCACAAATTTCCAATCCTTGATTTTTCCCCACAAATAAAATAACCCCTCGAGCTTGTGCAACTGTTATTACGGTTTTTTTATTTTTGAAATAGAACAATTCTTCGACAGCCATTACTTGTGGTTTATATT
>JAGLSJ010000087.1 GCA_023270095.1 Minisyncoccota bacterium | reverse complement strand
GCAGGAATAAAATTATATATTTTTATATCTCCCGAAACAGAAAAAGCAAAGATTATCGAGATGCAAAAATATAATCCGATAATTATCAAGTCGAAAAAAGCAATTCGACTGGCAAATTATCTTTCGGCAAGATATAAAATTGAAAATTTGAGACCATCTACGAATAATTCTTCGATTGAAGGGTTTAAGTCGATTGCTTTTGAAATTTTTGAGAAATTAGGGGAAATAGATGCACTGTTCACATATGTGACAAGCGGAAGTTCTTTTGTGGGAATTGGTAGAGCATATAGATATTTACAAGAAATTGGTGAGATTAAAAAGATGCCAAAATTGTTTGCCGTGCAAAGTGGAGAGATTTCATCTATTGCAGATGAGTTTAAAAAAATAGTTAAACAAGAAAAATCTAAAGCTGGAAGATTAGGGATAAAAAATACAAAAAGAAAAAATGAAATATTAGAGCTTATTAATTTAAGTGGAGGAAGTGGTATTTACATTAAAGATGAGGAAATCCAAAAAGCGACAAAATTACTTGAAGATAATAGCATATATACTTCTCAAGAGGGTTGTGCTAGTTTTGCCGCTATAATAAGAGAAAAAAATAAAGGAAATTTTGATAAGCCCGTTTGCGTACTTTCTGGAAAATTAAGAGATCACATTAATCAATCTGGCGTAGAGATGAGCAAGGTGGCGGAAAGTTTTGACGATGTAGATAATATAATTATTGGAAAATTTAATTGTTGTTAAAAATATTTTCGTTATTTTGAATTTGATTTAAAATAATAATAATAATATAAAAATTTATGACCATTGTTAATAATGGCGAAAAAATTAAAGAACTATCGAATCAAGAAAAAATTGGTCCTGTTTTTTTTGTAACTCCAAATCCAAATCGTGGAATTGGACTTGAAAAAGAAATTGAAAATTATCATATCATATGTTCGCAAAATACTGATTTGGTTAATTATTTCAGAAAAGAAAAAATTTCTGTTTTATGTATTGATAATGAAATAATAAAAAATTCTGGAAAACTTTTGGAGAATAAAAAAGTTTTAGATTATATTAAAAAAGAATCAAAAGGAAAACAAGCGAATATTGTCACATTCAAGCCAAGCCCCAAAATTTCAAAAATATGCGTTGAAAATAATTTTCGGTATCTAGGAAATGATTGGAAGCTAAATAGAAAATTTGAAAATAAAATTGAATTTATAGATATAACTCAGAATTTAAAAATTCCGAATGCGAAAAGTAAAGTCATTAAACTGCAAAAAAATAGTAAAAATATTTTAAATATGTTGGAAAAAAATCAGCTTGTTTTTCAGCTGCCAAGAGGATTTTCTGGTAATTCGACTTTTTTGATAAAGAATAAAAAAGACTTACAAGGAATAATCGAAAAATATGAAGGTAGGGAGTTTAAGGTTTCAAATTATTTAAAAGGAGATACTTATACAATTAACGCTTGTG
>JAGLSJ010000086.1 GCA_023270095.1 Minisyncoccota bacterium | reverse complement strand
TTCGACTCCTGTCGGGTCCACATAAGGAAATTATAGAATAAAAACTCAGATCTTATTTCTGAGTTTTTTATATGATAATTTAAAAATATATTTTAATAAAATATTGTGTATAAGTTTTCTATTGGTTTATTTTATTTTTTGTTTACTTGTGTTATAATATATTATATGCGTAGATTAAAAATATAATATATTAATAAAAATAAAATAATTTGAAAGGAGGTGAATAAGATGCAATATAACGCAGTAGAATTATATTTTATGATGATTGATAAAATGGTTTATTTTTATGATTCATTTATTTCTCAAGGACTTATAGGCGCGTTAATAATTATGATTATAGGTTTGATTTTTGGAGTTGAGTTTGGAAAATTAACAACTTCTCTCGTAAAAAAGACTGGAATCAATAAGGTTCTTGAAAAAATGGGAATGAAAAAATTTCTTAAAAAAGGTGGGATAAAATTTTCAATTGAGAATTTGGCAGGGTGGTCAGTTAAATGGTTCTTTATTTTCTTTGCATTAATGATATCCGTTGATTCATTAGACTTACCACAGGCTTCTAACTTTCTGGATAGAATGTTGTCTTATATTCCTAATTTGATTGCAGCTTTAGTTATTTTGACTATTGGGTTGATAATTTCTCAAATGATTTTTGAAGCACTTGAAGCTACGGCAAAAGCAACTGGCATTAGGATATATCATTTGACAGCAATAGGCGTCAAATATTTATTGATCGTCGTTACCCTTTTAGTAGTCTTTGAGCAGGTTGGAATTAAAACTGAAATACTTCGCATATTTGCAGGTGGTATTTCATTAATGATTGCTTTAGCTGGTGGTTTGGCGTTTGGTTTGGGAGGTCAATATTATGCTAGAGAATTATTAGAAGATTTCAAAAATAATATGAAAAAGTAATATTATTTATAAGCCTAATCTTGACAAAAACAGACATATATTTTTGTGTTTGTTTTTGTTTTTTGCAATGTTTATTATTACTGAACTTAGAATAATAATATTTAAAAATTTTGATTATTAATTATTTTGAATTACACAATGCATTAAAACCGTTGTAAGCTCTTCTGAATAATAGATATTACTTTATCTGTTGACAAAAACTTTGTCATTCCAAATTTAATTTTTTGTATTTATTATACAAACATTTAGGCGTTTGATTGATCGAAAATGCTCTAATCAAAGCGTAAAAATAGCTTTTGAATATGCATTATTTATAAACCCTTGACAGTATTATTTATTGTGTTATTCTGATTAAGTACTTGATTGATATTGAGCTTCTCGAAATTCAAAATTCACATCAGACTACAAAGAATAAATTTACATAAAGACAAAAAGAGATTAGTTTTCTAAACTAAAATAATTTTTACTGTCTTGATTGGGAGGCATTTTTATTTTCAAATTTTAGCACTATAGAATTATTTTCTAAATTGATTTGGAGAATGATTCTATATTGATAAAATATAGATGTTCATTGACAATTAAATATAGCAAATGAAATCAAATAAA
>JAGLSJ010000085.1 GCA_023270095.1 Minisyncoccota bacterium | reverse complement strand
GCAAAATAAAACAAGCAAAAATATAGAAAATGCCCGTATAATTCTTTAATGTCCTAAAATTCAAAAATGACACCATAAACATTGTAACAATGCCTATTAATGAAAAAATGAATTGTTTTTTAAAATTCATTAAGTCTGTACCTACAGAGCTATATGAAGTACTTAAAATTATTATTAACCCTATAGAAATTAATATCAAAACTGAAACAAGCAATGCTTTGTCTATTTTTCCAAAAAAATTTAGATTCATTCTAAGCTTAAATTAAACAGTAAAAAATATCATTCCGATTTAATTTGGCAAAAAATCAAAAAGTAAAATCCTATCTTGGGGTTTCATATTCTTTTCCAGTTGTAATATCATCTAATAAGTTAGAACCTGAAGCAAATATATTAGTTTGAGCTATATAGTCTATATAGTCAACTTCTCCTACGATAGGATTCTTCCAAAATATTTTAAATTCCCTTTTTTCATCAGATTCCAAGGTCCAATGATTCGTTTTACCAGTGGCAACTAATCGATTATTTTGATCAAACAAAACAACACTAATATCAACTCTATCAAAAGTATATTTTGAAGTATTTTTTGCCACTCCAAAAACATAATAATCTCCAAATATAGACTCAGGAAAGCCATGATCCTCTTGTTCAACTTCTATAATTTTGAAATTAAAATGAGCTAAGTCCAAAGCATCTTTAACTTCTCGCCAATCATAATCTTCAAATTCAATTTCAACTTTTTCAATTTCTGAATTAAATACATAATTATTCTCTATAACATACTTTTTGCCTTCTTCCTTTAAAAATCCTTTGGGCATAATATAAGTATTTTCAAAATCTGTTTTTGTAACATTCCCCGCATTATCATAAATTACAAACCTATAATATACAGAATAAATACCCCAAGAAGAATTCTTATTTAAAATTTTCGCAACCAAGTCATATCTGTTTTCACCATCCTGAATAAAGTCAACCCAAACAACTTCTATCTCAGAAACATCTGGTATAATTAAAGGACATTTTTTGGAGCAAACTCCACCGCAATCAACTCGTTCCTCACCAACATCCAAAACTTTGTTTAAACATGTATCTGGTTTGTTTGGAAATAATATCAAATATAAACCTACTAGGACTAATAAGATAATTATAACAATAAACATTTTTTTGATAAATCTCTGTCCTTTTGTCATATTTATAATGTAAAAATTTTTAAATTGAAAAACGCTTAATATTCGAAATATCCATACTCTTATTATAGCTTTTATATAATTTTGGTCAAACAAAAAAAGAGCATCGAGGCTCTTTTATTTTAGTTCAAAAAATCTCCGGCGACGACCTACTCTCCCGACCCATAAGGGCAAGTACCATCGGCGCTAATGAGCTTAACTTCTGAGTTCGAGATGGTATCAGGTGTGACCCCATCGCTAAAATCACCAGAGAATTTTTGAGCTAAAATGCGTAAATTGTAAATATGCAAAAATATAAACTCCTATAAAATCAAACAACTTTATTTATAATAAATTTTAACAATCATTAATTGCTAGTCAACCGTGGCTG
>JAGLSJ010000084.1 GCA_023270095.1 Minisyncoccota bacterium | reverse complement strand
AAACTTTTCATTTCTGATAACAGTAAAATATACGACATTTAAATAGTTTTATCGTAGTTGTTCGACTGACAAACCGTTATGCAAAATCTTTTTTTATATAATAAATAATAGCATAAAAACAGTAAATAGACAAGTAGGTCATTATGTCGTAAAATATAGATATATCAAGCTATTATGTATACACAGAATTTTAGATTCAAAATTCTATGACTTGTATTCACAATAACACAAAAAACCTAAGCAAAATATATTAATATAATTTACCTAGTCTATTTTTGCAATCACTTGATGCGATTTTATTTTGAATAGCAAAGATATACTAGCATATCACAACAATATGTCAACAAAAGAAATAAATAAGCTAAAAAATGAATATCTAGAATATTTGGAAATTGAAAAAAACCGATCCCAATTAACCATCAGAAATTATGACCATTATTTGAGTCGATTTTTCCAATGGTCTGAAATTAACAGTCCTGTTGAAATTACCAGCAATCTTGTAAGAAAATTCCGACTATATCTAAATAGAAACACTAACAAAAAAGGTGAAACCCTAAAAAAAGTGACTCAAGATTATTATATTATTGCAATTCGTGGTTTTTTAACTTATCTTGCTAAACAAGATATTCCATCGCTTCCCAGCGACAAGATTGAACTTGGAAAAACTCAGGAGCGAGAAGTTGAGTTCCTTGAACTGGATGAAGTTAAAAGACTAATCTCTGTTACAAAAGGAAATAAACTCTCAGATTTGCGAAATAAAGCCATTTTAGAGCTTCTTTTTTCAACAGGTCTTCGTGTTTCTGAATTATCAAATCTTGACCGAGATAACATAAATTTAAAAAATGGAGAATTTTCAATTAGAGGAAAGGGTGGAAAAATCAGAATTGTTTTTATTTCCGATTCTGCTAGAGATACGCTTGTCGAATATCTGAAGAAAAGAAAAGATATCGATCCAGCTCTTTTTATCAGCTTTAAAAATCCAAACAAAGATACTGAAAAAAAATCCACTTCACTTCTCAGATTAACCCCTCGGAGTATCCAAAGAATCGTCAAATCTTGTGCGATCAAAGCTGGCATTGTAAAAAAAGTGACACCACACACCCTCAGACACAGTTTTGCAACTGACTTACTGATGAATGGCGCTGATATCAGATCTGTTCAATCAATGCTTGGGCATTCCAGCATCACCACAACTCAAATTTACACTCACATCACAAACAAACATCTCAAAGACATTCATAAAAAATTTCATTCAAAACGAGCTAGTACTTGATTTTTCTATATATTAGTATATTATTAATATATTGTAATTTTTGCAGGCGTGGCGGAATTGGCATACGCGCATGGTTTAGGACCATGTTCCTCGGATTGTGGGTTCGACTCCCACCGCCTGCACATTCAAAAAAACTTACTAAACAAATTCGTTCTAAAAAATGTATTATGAATTTGATATCTGACTTCCATTCAAATTACAAAAAACTAGAAGAATTTGTTTGTGTTCTTTTTATAATTTTTTCTGGCTTTCTCATTTCTGCCATTTATAAAATAAATAATTTTTGGAGCTTTCCAAATC
>JAGLSJ010000083.1 GCA_023270095.1 Minisyncoccota bacterium | reverse complement strand
AAGGAAACAGTGCTTCAAATAAGGAGGTTTTTGAGATAAAACAAGAGACAGGATTGTTTGTCGCCAGTAAGAACAGTAAGTTTTATCATAAAGCAGATTGCGTATATGTCAAGAGGATTAAGGATGAGAATAAGATATTTTTCAATTCAGCGCAAGAAGCAGAAGAGAGCGGATTGAAATTGCATAGCGGGGAATAGTTTTCCTGATGGTTCTATAGTCCCGAAGGGCTGTGGAACCTAGAATGCAGAAATTATTATTTCTTATTTCAGAATATTATTTTTCACCGTCATCCTGAGCGAGCGATAGCGAGTCGAAGGATCCCGTAACTATTTTGCAAAATTTGTCATTTCGAATCCCGTTAGGGTGAGAAAGCTGTAAACTAGCTAAGACTCATTATAATTTATAAGTCTAAATGATACTTGTTTAGTTTATAGATCTCTCAATCGTTCCACTCATTTCGAGATGACATTTAAATAAGATATAATATTTTTTATCTCCCCAAAATTTCCATAATACGATCTTGATAGAGAAGGAACAGTCCAAGTAAAATCATAATTAAACCCATCAAGGTTTTGACAATCATTCTTGTTCGCTGGCGCATATTTTCCATTTTGTTTATATCAAATCCCCAGGCGGCAATAAAAAGGATAATAATAAGTGGTAGAACGAAGATAATATTATAAACGAATAAATATAAATATCCTTGTGCTTGCATACTTTCTTGTGAAAGCATACTCAGAATTGCAAGATAGACTTGTCCAGTGCAGGGAAGTTCAAAAGCTGAAACCAAAACTCCAGCGATTGCAACCGAAGGAATTGTTCCTTTTTTGAGAAATTTTGTGAAAATTGGTTTTGTTTTTTTAGGAATAACAAGAAGTTGTTTGCCGTTTGGATAGAGCCCCTCTTTGATTTCTAAAAATCCAGCTAAGAGAACAATAATTCCAGCGATCAATCCAATCTGAGCAGCGATGTCAAAACGAGTGATGATTTTCATTAGCCCGAGACCAGCCAGATAATATGTCACAAAAACTGCTCCAATATATATAATTCCAATTTTCAACATTCTTTTTCGAGAAGTTTTGAGGGAAATAAGAGCTGTGATGAGAAAAATTAAAACCGCAATTGCACAAGGATTAACCGAATCAATTACTGCGGTTGTTGCAATGAGAGTTAATGAAATTGTTTTTCGATTATTCGCTTTATTCTCAATTGAACAAATTTCTCCTTCAATACTACAAACATCTGATCCTCCACCTCCCAGGAAGTCAATCCTATCTATATTTGGCCAGGAATCGAGAAATTCATGACAATCAAAAAGTAATTTTTCATCATTATTTATTCCTTTATTAATTTTTTCTTCTAGTTTTTTTGTGATTTCTTCTGGTCCTGTAAGATATTCATTTCCTACAAAAATAAGCGGTGTTCCAGCTTTGTTGTCTGGAACGTTATATTTTTGTACGAAGTTATAAAATAGCTGTCGACATTGTTCTTCTCCTTTGACATCATGTTCAAGAAAATCAACTTTGTCTTTATATTTTTCTTTTGTATCTTCTATAAACGATTTGATTTTTTGGCAT
>JAGLSJ010000082.1 GCA_023270095.1 Minisyncoccota bacterium | reverse complement strand
CTAGAGGGGCTATGGTTAATAATAATCCATCTGCGGTTTTTATTTTTTCAATAGATTGAGATGGAGGGTGGTTAGTGGGTTGGGAAGAAGGTTGAAGTCGCTTTTGTTTTGTTATATATTGTTCTATTTGTTCTGTATCTGGATTTGGAGTTATTGTTTTAAGGATATTTGTTAGATTTTCAGAGGTTAGGGGCGTTTCAGATTCTGTTAATAATCTATTTGCAGAAAAAAGTACTGATTCAGGGATTGTGTCTTGATTTTTGTTAGTTTCTTTATCTGAGGTCATTTTGATTATCACCTCACTTAAGGAGATGGTTGTTATGGTTTTTAAATTTATTTGAATGTTTTTTTAGTTTTATTTTTTCTTTATTTTTCCTCTTGTTCCCAGGCTTGCTGATACTAAATAATCTATAGTTTTTTCTAAATTTTGAGTATAATCTATTGGCATGGATGAAAAAGTATCTCTGCCATGATGTGCAGTTTGGTAGGTAACATTTAATATCATTGCAATTTTTGAGATTTTTACTTTTTCTTTTATTGATAAAATATTACTAACTATGCTTCTTCCTAGAGGGGTATTGTTTTCACTGCATTTTGAATATATTTTTTTTGGGTCTATCCTATATTTTTCCCATAATATTAAATTTGTTTTGTTTAAAGTTTCTATAATTTCTGGGCTTAATGAAGAATATACCTTATAGTCTTGAATTATTGCTGCAAGGTCTAAGTTATCTTTTTGGGCTCTTGGTTTTTGAGTGGGATTAGGTGGTGATGTTGGATCTTGGTCTGAATAAGGATTTTTAAGTGAATTTTTAATTTTTTGAAGTTTTTTAGGGTTTAATGCTTTTAGTGTTGGGGTGTTGCTTTGGTCTATTCTTTTTTTTATTGTTTTGATTAAGTCTGCATCCTCAACAAGAGGGTCTATAAGAAAATTAAATAAATCATAAAGATTATTTTTATTTGTTCTTTGAAGTGTTGAGTCTTCTAATTTCTTTACTAATTCAGAGCCTTCAAGAGACGGACTTATATCCATAGTTAAAGAATATATTTTATCTTTTCGGACTTCTTGTAAATTATTCTGAGGTCCTAAATATTCTAATGTACGAGCATACCCTTTAATATCCTCAATACAATTTGGGCTATATTTTATAATTAATCCGGCTTTTATTTTAAACCCCTCATTATTCCTTAATATTGCTAAAGCAAGTTTTACTTTTGAGGCTTTTATATTTTTTGGTAATTCTGTCATTTCTATTTGAATTTGTTTAAGTTACTTGCAATAATAATTGCCCCTCTTTTTTCTAGAAGATATTCTTGTTCTTTTTCATTTAAATCAAGTTTTTTTTGGGCTTGTTGGTCTAAGATAAATGGGAAAAGAAATGCTTCTTTGTTTGCTTTCTTTTTTGATAGGTGATTAATTGCAGCATATTTTACTGCAATTGATTTTTTATTTGCATTTTTTCTATTAGCCAACCAAATTTTTAAAATTCTTGTTGGTCTTTTATATTGTGTGAACTTTTGATATTTTAGTTTTGTTGAAGAGGAAATACCTGCCGATAAGAAAAAACTTTGATAAACTAAAAATCTCCAATATTG
>JAGLSJ010000081.1 GCA_023270095.1 Minisyncoccota bacterium | reverse complement strand
AATAATATTGTGATCGGGGTGGTCTTTATAAATTTCTTCTGTACGATTAAAACATTTAAAAAACAACTCAGGATTCCACTGCCCATCTTCTGGCTCTACACATACTGGATGCAAATCTTTTTTTTCTGAAATTTGAACTCCAACAAGAAATGCTTTAGGAATAACAGTTGGTGCAATGGCTTGAATAACCTTCTTAGCACGGCTTTCAAAAACAGCCCTAAAGTGTGGCTGATAACCCCACATAAATAGTTTTATTGATTTACCCATGATTAACACCTTTATTCTAAAATCTTGTTATCCACCTACAGATTAGTCCTGCTTTTAATAAACAAATCTAAATCTTCAGGATTAATTCTCCACTTACCAATCTTTGTCGCACGCAATTCCTTTGCCTGAATCAGATCACGAATCCACTTCTCAGTCACTCCCAATTTCTCGGACACTTCTTTTACTGTAAGGTATTTACTTATGTTCTCCATAATTTTATTACTCCAAAATTGAGACAAATAATGGGATTTTAACGACTTATCTTCACTTATTATTACTTACCATTCTACTCATAACGCTATAATTGTCAAATTAAAAGCATCATCCCAGTCAAACAAATAAGCGCCATAGAGCTTTAAGATAACAATAGTTATATAAATAAATATTATTGTACTTCGAAAGAAGCCTGTCAATAGGGAAAAGCCGCATTTAGCTAACATTTTATGACATTTTTTGTGTTTTTGGCACTTTTGTTTAAATTTGCGTTACTAAAAAACAGAAAACCTTCATCTGGCGACAAACTTTCCAAACGAAGGTTCTACTTTTTTAAAGTGCGGGATTCCCCTCTCTCCAACTCAAAATTAACAAATAATATTTCCTAAAGAATTTCTTTTTCTCTCAGCAAAGTTCTGATCAATTTAAAATCAAACCCAAAGACCTGCTTTAAAGATCACTACTACTATTCATCTGCATATTTTATCGTTTTTCTCCCGCATAGATTCAAATTTTTTTAGGCAGTTTAACGAGATGCCCGGCTCGGAATAATCAAATATTCAAAAATACGTAAACATTGTGCTTATCGCTATCAGCACTGTAATAATCGCCCATAAACAGCTCTCTAGCGAACTTTTCATAGTCAAAGTAGAAAGATAACCTTTCAGGAATCTCCATAGTCACATCTGCTAAGTTTTCAGCAAATGC
This sequence comes from Minisyncoccota bacterium, assembly GCA_023270095.1. Lineage (GTDB taxonomy): Bacteria > Patescibacteriota > Minisyncoccia > JAHIHE01 > JAGLIN01 > JAGLLA01. Next base: position 470 of record JAGLSJ010000081.1, on the reverse strand, counting down.
CTCTTCTGAATCCCACTCGCCTTGATATGATTCTTCAAAACCTTCTTTTGTTGCATAATCAATACCAACATTGTTGGCATAAGCAGCAAACGCTTCTCCGTTCTCTTCAATTAACTGGGCATACTTAGCAACATCTTCTATGCTTTCATATTCTGATATAGAAAGTCCTTCAAATCCTTCATAATCATGAATTGCCCATTCTTCAGAACTTGCCTTTAGCGTCACGTCATTACTATCACAACTCCCACATATGCCCGCCGAGCAATGGCTTATATATCCACAGTCATTGCAAACAGTAACTTTTACATTAGGACATGATGACTCAAGCATCATTTGATATATTTCTTGGTATATACTATCTGCATCTTGGTCTGCATCAATCCATCTCCCGTGTAACCTCCCGTTATTGTAATCGGCTAAACAAGCTACATAAATTTTAGGTGTTGTTGTAATTGTGTTTTGCATGATTG
>JAGLSJ010000080.1 GCA_023270095.1 Minisyncoccota bacterium | reverse complement strand
TTATATTATTATTACTTTTTAATACTAGCTTATTATTGTTGATTGGGCAATGTTTTGTTTTATTTGTGCTGTAAATAAATTTTAATTTTTAAAAAATAGCAAATCTATTTTTGACAAAATAAAAAACAATTTTTCATTGTTTAAAAAGGTTTCGGGAGCTGACTTCTTAAAAAAAATGAAGTCAAACTCCCACGAAATTCATCAGAAAAGTTTAAAAAGAGTTTCTCATAGCTTTAGGCTACGAAATTATTTATACGACTCGTTGGTCGTGAGAACAACAATGAAGATATCATCACAAATATCTCCATCATAATTCTATAAAATTCTCTCATTTTCTTTTCTTCTTTCCGTACACTATAGTCTTTTCTTTTATTCATCTTTTAACCTCGGCTATATTTGTACTCGTATTGCTTATTCAATACAAGTACTTTTTTGATTCTAGTACAAAATTAGCATTAGTCAAGGGTGGTTCAAAAATATTTTAGTGTTCTGTGAGATTTGAATGTAGAGTTTGATCAGTTTATTTTGGGATAAAATAACGTTTTGAAAGTTGTATGAGGTTATATTAAATCGGGGAAAGTTAAAATTTAATTTTTGGAATGAATGATGAATTTTTATTCCTCTCTTGATTATTTTTTTTATTGTGCTATTTTATATATAAGATTCAAAACAAAAATATAAAATCACAAAAATAAAAACAAGAAACAAGGAGGAGGTCCTTGTTCTTTTACAATAGAATAGCATAAAGGAGGGTTCGTTTTGGTAAATGCAAATTATTTAGTTGGTGCAAATGGGAAACACTTTCCAGTATGTTGTTTCGCATTTTCTATAAAGTGCGATAACAACAGAGTGATTGTTCGTTCTGAAATGTATTCTGGCTATAATATTAAAAAAGTTATTTTATCTGAGTTACAGCTCGTGGTTTTAGAAGAACTAGGCATATATGCGACTGAAGGGGACTGGCATCATCTCGTGCAACAGGTTTTATGGAAAAATTTGAGTATGGTTATAAACAGTGAACGCAATGATAAGGAAAAATATTGTGATTTAGAAGAAATATTTGAATTTGAATTTGCTAATCTGTTGCCAAAACAAATTCATCAAATATATAATAAAATTTTTCAAAATTGCTTGATCCCACAGGAAGTAATAGAAAGATTGGATAAAATATTTCGCGAGGAAAAACTATTTAGTCCACGCAAAAATGATATTATTGAACTTTTTTCTTTTATGTCTGTATTATTAAATGATATAAATGATGTAAACATAGGTAAAATATGCAGATTAAGGAAAAGCAAGAATAGCGTCGTTGTTTCTGATTTACTGAAATTGTTGTGTTTATCAGAAAATGACATCAGAGAATATATTGAAATGTTGTTTCTTTATCCTGGTTATAGGGAAAAAAGTGAATATTTTTCTATGCTTCGTGATATCAACAAAAGACTTGACCCAAAAGAAAAGAGAATTTAAATTTTTGAAATTAATTTCCGGACCAATACCAATGGTCCAGTTTTTTTTCGTAAAATTTTACGAAATGCTATCGGGGTCAATGTCTATGATCCAGTTTTGACTGACGAGTTCGAGTAATGAGTCTCGGAGTTTAATATCTTTGCATTTTGATTTGATGATAATATTCCAACGATATTTTCCATATTCAATAAAATTTGAAGCAGCGAAGGGCGTAGTGATTTGGAAATTTTCTTTCAATA
>JAGLSJ010000079.1 GCA_023270095.1 Minisyncoccota bacterium | reverse complement strand
TCAGAAAAAAAATGTGAAGAACTTGACTTTGGATAATTTGTCCTGCCAGCATCAATTCTCTGAGAATGACAGTTTCTTTGGTCGGAGTTATGTCAAAAGCTTTTTCAAGCGCTTTAATGCTCGTTATTCCGTGAATAACAGGACACAGTCCGCAAATTCTGGAAGTTATAACTGGAACATCCTCATAACTTCTTCCGACAAGCAGACTTTCAATTAGACGTGCTCCTTCGTGAATTTCAACTTGAGCTTTTGTGACATTGCCTTTGACAATATGACCCACAAATCCAGCATGTCCCTCAATTTTCGCAATATGATCGATTTTAATTTTCATGATTTAGTTATTAACATTTAAATATTATTATTAGCAATCGCGACGGTTCCACAGTCCTGGCGGGACTATGGAACTTTCGGGGCATTATGATAGCAATAATTTTTCCAATCGTTATTATTTAAATTTTCTTTTTCATAGTAAGAATAATATCAAATGCCGAACCTCATATACGCTGCTATATGAGGTTTTATTATTTTTTACCACATCCCAACAAACAGTAAAGCATAAAGTATTGAGAATAATAGAACATGACCAAAAATTATTATTCCATTTTTCCAATTTATTTTTTTTGTTGTTTTTTCTTCGCTTAATAGCGAATAAGCATGACTTACAGAACTTATTAGTCCAGCTAAAATGACGAGTATGATAATTCTAACTAAGTAATAACTCCAGTTTGAGATAAGATCAAAAATTCCTCCATAAAAGATACCACCGTTGTCATATAATAAATCAACTTTCCACAACAAGATTAGTGTAAAGAGAGGGACGGCAACGACTTTATTGAGATAAAATGGTAAAATCCAAAGCCAGTGGTACCACTTAATATTTAAAATGCTTTTTGAACGTTGAAAATCCTTAAAAGATTCTTGACCCCAGCAAGCGCTAAAATAAGCTACTACTGGTGATAAGATTATCAAAATTCCAGGCAAGAGCAACATTGCCTTTACAGATTCAAATGAATATTCTTGTTCCGAAATTATTGTAACTCCAAATACAAATACTACTATCCAGAACGAAACAGTAGGAAATGTCGCGATGATTGCAGCTAATTTGAACCTCTTTTTTAGAAAGGTACCAATAACAAAAGCACCAGTTGCCGTCCCGATTAAAGAAGTAAATATGCGAAGAAAAAATGTGTCGCCCCATTGAGCAAGTCCCATAGAATCATTAGGAATTTCTAGGAATTTTTGAATAACTAATCTTATTCCGTCTTGAACAACGAAACTAAAAACAACAGCAAAAATAATTATAAGAATATAATTATTGAACTTTACTTTCTCGTTCATAGTTTTAGGGGTAAAAAATAATAAAATTTCATATAACTTGTTATTATGCAAATATATAATGATATTTATAAAAACAGTATAATGAATACAACTTAATTTATCTTTCGATGGTTCTATAGTCCCGTAGGGCTGTGGAATCAAGACTACAAACTATTCTTATTCGCTTAAACTATTTAATACAACTTAATTTTCCTCAAACTCTTTTTTAACTCCATAAATCTCTGCAATTTTCATTAAGTCTTTTTTATCCATTTTCCCTTTCATAATCTCTTGCAATTTTTCGATACTTGTTCCTTCAAGTGGTCCTCGGCAGGCTTCGCAGATGAAACCATTTGAAGGACAAATTGCACCGCAACCTCCAAGTGTGACTGGTCCAAAACATGGTTTTCCTT
>JAGLSJ010000078.1 GCA_023270095.1 Minisyncoccota bacterium | reverse complement strand
AATTATCTGTTGAACTCTTCAGCTCCCCTGTAATAATTTTGTGCTCCTCAAGAATCGTCTTCATTTTTGAAAATTCCCCAATTCTTTCTTTTTCCGTACTTTCAATTTTTTTCTGAGATTCTCTAAGTTCCAAATCAATCTTTTCGACCATTTCCTTGATGGCATCTTTTTTTCCTTCCATATATTGCTCATTCCTCTTCATTTTCTCATCATTCATCTCACCCATTCTTTCCCTCTCCTCTTTAAGAACTTCTCGATTCCTCTCTTCAATCATTTTCAAATTTTTTTCAGCAAGAACTTCTCCTAATTTTGATAAATAATTATGAATTGGCTTTTTCAGCAAAAAAAACAACACAGCCAGAACTGCAACAATTGCAACGATATTTATCAATATTTCATCTATCATACTTCTTATTATACTTGAAAATTACTAAAAATCAAATTTACACGAAAAAAAAGAAGAGGTTAGTCTTCCTTACTTTGCTTTTACAATTACTGTATTGAAATTATCTTTATTAATTGCTTCTGACAATTCAATGCGTTTCCCATTATTCACAAATAACAGTCCTCCATCAGTCTCCTCTGAAACATTTTTCAGAAAAGGCTCAAAACCAACTTTTTTTGGTTTACATCGGCTACATAAGGTAGAAAGCGGTATACCACTATTCATCCCTACTAATCTCAATGCTTTCTCTAAATCCCCATTAGAAAGTCCAGTTTTATTTCGTATTTTTATTTTTTTTGGCAAAATTAATCCTCCGCGATTAATAAAAAAATCCTAACATATCATAAATTTTGTCAATACAAGAATTTATTTTAACATCAAAGCTACTTAAATAAAAAGAGGTTTGAACCTCTATATGCTGTAACTTTATTTTACAGTTACATTATTTCCAATTCTCCTATTAATGGTGATGTAGTTCTGTTCCTTAATGGAATGAATACAGGCACTAAACCTTGCTGGCGCTAATTTCGATTTAGCCATCAAGACTTCCTTGTTCATTTCCAAAGAAGAACTTCCAAGTAAAATTCTCATAACGCTCTTAAACATTGGTGCCAACCCGTCTTTATACATTCTTGTCTCTACTTCTTTAATTTTTATTTCTCGTTCCCCTTTCATTTTTGAACAATCTGGAACAACCTCTTCTTGTTTTCTAGAACTAACACTTTCAACCTCTTCTTGTTGCTCTGGTTTTTCAGTGATTATATCAGTTTCTAAACACTCCTTTTCTAAGAATGTAGGAATAATAAAATTTTTTCTTCCATTGTTCTTAATAGCTATTAAGCCCAGATCTTCTAATATTTTTCTTAGCCTTTGGAATTGATCACCTCTTTTGCCTGTCATTTTTATAATGTCTGGCTGTGATTTAGATTTATATTTGCAAATCAGATACAAAACATATTGTGCTGTTTCCTCTAGTTCAAATTTTGAATCAGCTCTTATTTTACCCAAGATTATGTCTTGAGCTTTCTCTTCAAGAATCCAAGGATAACGCTTTTCAATCTTTTCAAAATTTAATTCTATACAATCACCTTTTATTAATATCAATTTAAGATTAATCAGATGATCCAAATCAGCATCAACTTCTTTTTTTTGACAAAGAATAATTAATGCTTTGATATCAACGCTAGACAAAGGCTGAGTGCCTAGAATTTCCATTGGGCTTCTTTCCATAAATCTTTCACCTTTCCTTTTATTTTCTATAATTATCAATGATCGTAATATGACGATAACATAAATAAATCACTTTTGTCAATGATGT
>JAGLSJ010000077.1 GCA_023270095.1 Minisyncoccota bacterium | reverse complement strand
TGTTGTTTTTGATGAATATAAAATTGCTTCTTTTCCTGTCTGCTCTCTGATTATCTTAAGCTGATTAATTCTTGAATTTCTTTTTAATTTGTCAGACTTATTGGCAATTACCACAAAATCGTGACCAAACTCTTTCAGAACATCAATCATTTCTTGATCGAGTTTAGTTGGTCCAACTTTTGCATCTATAATCAACACAATACGAGAATGTTCAATTTCTGGAGATGTCAAATACCAAAGTATCAAATTTCGAAGTTTTTCTCGAGCCTGCATTGAAATCTTTGCAAAACCATATCCAGGCAAATCCACAAAATATATTTTGTCATTAACGAGAAAAAAATTAACTTCTTTTGTTTTTCCTGGAGTTGAGCTTGATTTAACCAAGCCTTTCTTGCCTAACAATGAATTTATAACACTAGATTTCCCAACATTTGATCTACCAATAAAAGCAATCTTATGTTTTCCGTCATTTAATATTTGATCAGGACCAACAACTCCCTTAACGAATACAGCTGATTTTATCTTCATAATTTACAAAATTAAAAATTATATCTGACTACTAACTTTTCCTATTTTCCATTTCACAAATAAACCAGAGAATACAAATGGAACAAAAAAATTAAAAATTATACCCGAAGTGACTATAACTGAATATAAATCAACATTAATTAACCCTTCTTGAAATAAGATTGTGGTAATAATAATACTAGTACTAAATCTTATCGAAAGTCCAATCCCTAATAAAATCGACTCTTTTTTTCCTAATTCCTTTTTGGCAACAAAATAACTACCAATAATTTTTACGCTCTTTGTGACAATAACAATCAACAAAATGACAAGCGGATATTTTATCAAAGCATCGATGCTAACCGACATTCCTGCCCACAAAAAGAAAAGTGGCGCAAAAAATCCATAAGAAATTGCCTTTACTTCCTTTTCAACTAAATCCAATCTTATTGGAGGCATAAAAGTTTTCAAAGATATTCCAGCAAGAAGTGCGGCCAATGGAGCAGCATCAGCATATTTTCCAATTCCCAAAAATAAAAATAATATAAAAATTGAAAAAATAAACATCGTATCAACATTCATAAACCGAAACTGCTCTCCCTCATGCCTGAAATGAACAAATACTGCCGTCAGCAAAAACAAGAGAACTAACGATGCCAAAGTTATATAAATCCTATTCGGATCATGAGAAGTGATTATTACAGAAACAATAATAAGTACAAATATTTCCAAAATATTTCCAGTAACTCCAATATCCACAATTGCTCTGCCTAGCTTTGTTTTCAAAATCTTAAATTCATCTAGTAGCGGAATCAAAATAATTTCTCCGACAGAAGCAAATGACATTGAAACTAAAAAGGATATCAACCAGCTATAACCAAAAATAAAATGAATCAGCATGCTTCCGAGAATAGCTTCAAAAAAAATAATTATAAAAGTAGATTTCAAAATAAATCTTTCTTTTTTCTTAAGTTCCTGCAAACTAACTTCAAAACCAACAATAAAAAGCAAAAAATACATTCCTAGCTCTCCCAAAAAAACAAATGTATCGGAAGTCGTAATTGAATTGAAAGGATTGTAAACCGAAAGAAGAAGCCCGAGAAACAGAGAGGCAAAAATCCATGGCACTCTCATCTTTTCCAGAAATCTTCCAAAAAGAAAAATAAAAAGAAAAGCAATGCTTAAAAATAAAAAGATATTTAACATTGATAATAAATTACGTTTAAAGCTTGTGTATATTATATTACTCAATAAGAAAAAGCACAAATAAAAAAATAACCCCTTAAACTAAAAGATTATTTTTCTTGTCGGGACGACCGGGAGAGAATTAAGAGAAAGCTGGAGAGAACGAAAAGGTTAATGGATTGAAAAAAAGTCAAAAAAATTA
>JAGLSJ010000076.1 GCA_023270095.1 Minisyncoccota bacterium | reverse complement strand
GATGTCTTTGGCAATTTGGCGATTATTCACGGGATAAATACTCTTTTCATCAATACCGCTTCCAAGGACTGCCACAGTTCTTTTTCCGAGTTTCAGACATTCACGGTGAGCAACTCCATCAACTCCAAGTGCCATTCCGCTGATGACGGTGATGTTGTTTTGCGCAAGGTCGCGGGATAATTTTGTGGCGACTTGCATACCATAAGTGGAAACTTTTCGCGAGCCAACAATACCAATTGCAATTTCGTCTTTTTGAATTTGTCCTTTGTAATATAAAATTGCTGGCGCGCTAGGAATTTCTTTGAGAAGAGTGGGATAGAGTTCGTCGTTAATGGTGATAATTTTGATGTCTTCTTTTTCTAGTTTTTCCATTTCCTGTTCGGGAGAAATATTTCTTTTTTGTGAAATTATTTTTTCAGCAATAGCAAATTCAATGCCAGCTTCCTGAAAATCTTGCAAATTTGCTTGCCACGCATTTTCTAGTGATGGAAAGTGAGAACAGATTTTGGCAAAACGAATTGGTCCCATTTGAGGGATGAGGTTAAAAGCGTTGAAAAATTTTTGATCAGCTATTGACATATTTTTAGTATTGTGATAGGATATTTTGTTTGGGTGTGAAAGCTTGAACTTAATTGAGAAATTGATTAAAAATGGGATTTAATCTGTGAATTATATACTTTAAAACTTACATTTACACCCTAAAGAGTGAATTTCAAGTTTATATTACTGTTTAGAATCTTGTTTGTAAGTGGTGAAAGCATAGCAATCCCTCCTAAATGCTATGTAACTAACCGTTAAGCAAAGGTCAATATTTCTTGTAAGTATTGACCTTACACTTACAAACAAGATTTTGAATGGTAGTTATGTAAAATAAAAGAGAAGGTGAAATAGATGGCAGCAGAAGGAGAAGTTCCTCAAGATGTAAAAGTAGGATTAGCGAGTTGTTTACGTGAAACGGAAGGTTAGGATATAGAAGAGATGCCAGATTGGGTCGGTGGTCTTTTAGGAACAGATTTTGTGAGCTGGACACTCGATGTTATTTCGGAAGGAATGCAGAAAGAATTTTCTGCAGTAATGGATCTTGCAATCTCGAGACTTCTAATTGAAGAAGAAGTATTACAGGAAAAAATAAACAAGCTTCAATCGGAAGCTGATGAATGCGTCAGCAAGAGAAGTGATTTAGAGAGTTTAAAAGAACAATTAATTGCTTCTTTTGAGGATTTACAGGATCTTAAAAAAGAAGTACAAGTCAAATAAATCTTAATACTCCAAGACCGCTCAACTGAATAATCGGTTGATGTCACGGAGTTTTTTTATTATCAAAATTTTTTAATCTGTCATTCTGAAACAAGTTTAGAATGACAATAAAGTTTTATATATATGTTAACGGGATTCTTCGCTTCGCTCAGAATGACAATGAGATTGTCAAAACGATTATAATAACTTCTCAATTTCATTGCTAACTTTTTCAATGATTTCATCTATAATTTCCATTTCATCTTTTCCAAATTTTTCCAGTACAAATTTTTCCACAGGAACTTTGCAATCGAGAACTTCAATGCCGATTCTGATTCTGGTGAAATCTTTGGTTCCAAGATTATCGATGATTGATTGAACTCCTTTATGCCCTCCGGAGTTTCTATTTTTGGAGATTTTATATTTTCCAATAGCAATATCGAGATCGTCTTGAATGACGATTACATCTTCTGTGGCTATTTTATAATAATCTACAATTTCGCGAACTGCTTGACCTGATAAATTCATAAAAGTTTGCGGTTTGGCAAGAATGACTTTTTCTCCATTAATAATTCCGTTGGAAATTTCAGCATTAAATTTTGCTTGCATAGAGATAGGTGGAAAGTCGAACGAAGATATAATTTTATCAACAGTCAAAAAACCGATATTGTGTCTGGTTTTTTTATATTCA
>JAGLSJ010000075.1 GCA_023270095.1 Minisyncoccota bacterium | reverse complement strand
AAATTAATCAAGGGGAATAATGCTGAATAAATAATATCAAGTATTAAACAAAAAAATAGAAGGTAATTTCAACCTTCGAATTTGTTATTTATTCATCTGAATCCAATTCTGCTGCTGCTCTAATAATAACTAGCAACTTTTCTTGTTCAAATGTCATTTTAGCAATAACCTCCTGATTATCATTCTTTATGTTTTTAAAGAATGCTATATCCTCCTCAAGACTTTCCACTTCTTGCTTTGCAACCTTAAGTTCATCAAGTTCTTCTTTTGTAGGGTTGTCGTAAATATCATCCTTTGCAGCCTCTTTGAGTTCACTAGATTGTTCTTCAAGGGCTTGAATTACTCTCTTCAAAACATTTATCAATTTCCAATCAATTTCAGGCATATTATAATCCTCCAATAACATAGTAACAAAAAAATCATTTCTGTCAATCTACAAGATAACACTATAGATTGCAAATAGACAAAACACCAAAAATATGATAATTTGAGACTAGAGAGATTATTAAATAAATTCAAAATTATGTTCAATAAGCTTGTTATTCAAATCATTTCAAATTCAATTGCAATTTACATTGCCGCTCAAGTGGTTTCAGGATTTTATTTCACAGAAGAAAATAGCTTCGTATCACTCTTAACCGCTGGATTTATTTTTGGTTTAATAAATTTTTTCATCAAACCTGTGCTGAAACTCATTTCAGCGCCAATAATCTTTTTTACCATTGGACTCTTTACAATTGTGATAAACATTGCTATGCTACTTTTGTTAGACTATTTCGTAGAGGAATTGGTAATTACAGGATTTTGGGCCGCTTTCTGGGGAATGATTGTCATTAGTGCCGTCAATATCTTCATTGGAACTCTTTCGAAGAAATAAGGTTAAGGGAAAAAACATAAAATGTACATTAACAACAAATATTTTAAAAAGAGAATTAAATAAAAATTCTTGAATATTATTAAAGGAGGTAATGTATGTCCGAATTTAGAAAGCCAACAGAAGAAGAAAGAACACTTATTGGACAATTTGATATAGAAGATATAAAAAAAGACCTCGGACAAGAAATTGAAATAGAAGAAATAAGGCCAACTCCACCGAACCTAAATCCTATTAGAATAAACAACGCCTAAATTCCACAAAAATATCTTTTCGAATAGAGCATCGTCTCTATTTTCTCTTTTTAGAATATTTGTAAAATCAAAAGCTTAAAATTACTTAACTACTTAATACTAAACCACCATGGATAAAACACTTGGAATTGTTCAAATCATAATATCTGTCTTACTTGTTCTTGCAATTTTGCTGCAAAACAGAGGCGCAGGACTTAGTGAAACTTTTGGCGGATCGGGAAATGTATATCAAACAAAAAGAGGTTTTGACAAATTCCTTTTTTCAGCCACAGTAATTCTCGCTATATTATTCCTCAGCACTGCTTTTTATGGCTTTATACAAGGTTAGCATTTATTAAAGTCAGGAAAGTAAGTTCCTATTTTAATAAACTTCTATTCATTATTTGCTAAAGTCTATACACAAAATGTGAGTCAATGCATTATAATATTTCTCACGAAATTGCCACATTTTTTATCATTGCTTATAATGATAAATAATTATTAAAACAAAATTATTACGAAAAAAAATACAAATTTTTTCAAAAGAATAACAAAAGTTTTTCGTGTCTTAAGCAAAAAACAACAAACACTTGTTTATTTTTTATTGCTTTTAATTTTAATAAATAGTGCCTACCTGGCGTCTTCTTATTTTTATAAAAATACTCAAGAGGTGCCAAACTTTGGAGGAGAATATATTGAAGGCATGGTTGGACAACCAAGATTTATTAATCCGATTCTCGCTCAAACAAATGACATCGATTCTGATCTTTCGTCAATTATATACTCAAGTTTATTGAAATTAGATTCCGAAGGAGAACTCGTTAATGATTTAGCAGAAAGTTATGAAATCAGCGAAGA
>JAGLSJ010000074.1 GCA_023270095.1 Minisyncoccota bacterium | reverse complement strand
GGATAATTTCTTTTTTCATAACAATTTATATCTCCAAGTTTATAGCAAAAAGAATTCACAAAATCCATTATTCAAAACTTTCAATAGGAATTTTAGTTGTTCTACTTATTATAACTATTGTTTTCACAGGCTTACTTGGCCTTTTAATCTTCATAACAGCGACGGCATTAGGAATTACAACAATTCTTTTAGGAATTAAAAGAATGCACTTAATGGGATGCCTGTTAGTGCCATCAATTTTATATTATTTGTTTTAAGAAATTCTAATCATCTAAAACAACCAAACTATCTTAGAAAAAACCACCAACCAGCAAACCCTAATACAAGCAAAACCAATAAAACAATGCTTAAAATTATAATTAATTTCTTTTTTGATTTCTTTGGTTTTTTAAGATTTTTTGCTTTTTTCCCAATTGCATTTACAGTTAGTTTAGCAGGAGTAGCTTGTTGAACAGGGATATTTGTTTTATTAATCTTATTTATAGTGGCATTAACACTAGGAGCATTCCCTCCCGATTGGGCATTTAATTGAGCAAGAGCCCCATCAATATCTTTTTGAGAATGCCCAGAAGCTAAAATCTTTTTTTTCAAATCTGCTAAATTATAATTACCCCTATTTACTCTTAAATATTCTAAAACTACTTTATTCACCATCTTTTATGTTTTTAATTAGTAAATAGAATTTATAAGTCTTTTGAAAGAAATTATTTTGATTTTGAATAACATTTTGTAGAATCGCATCCATCCCAACAATGAGTACACAAATCTTTTTTAGGCAATCCAATTGCAGAAACTAAATCCCCTAATTTCTGATATTTCAAAGTATCTACTCCTACATTATGTCTAACTCTGTCTACCATTTCATGATATTTATTAGACTGTGGGTTTATGTAGGGAGATAAATCTCCGCTTTCCCCATCTATTTCCCTTATTGCCCGTCTTGCCGCTAAATCAAAAACAGACTCAGACATTGAAAAATTCAAACCAGTACAAGGAAAAATTAAAGGAGGGCAAGATAATCTAAAATGGGCTTTTTTAATCCCCAAAGAATAAAGTACCTCAAACTTTTGCTGAGATTGGGTCCCTCTAACTAAACTATCATCTGAAAAAACAATTTCCTTTCCTCGAATAAACTCTTCAATTGGAATTAGTTTCATTTGAGCAACAAATTTTCGCATTTCTTGATTTTGGGGCATAAAACTTCTTTGCCAAGTTTCAGTATATTTAACAAAAGTTCTTAAAAGAGGAAATTTGCTTTCATTTGAATAGCCAATAGCACTTCCAGTTCCAGAATCAGGAATTCCTGCAACATGATCGGGATTAAAATCGTTTTTGTCTAAACCCTTATCTGATTTAGCAAGCATCGCCCCTAAATTATTTCTAGCTAATTCTGAAACAACCCCATTATAAACTGCGGCAGGCCCACCATAATAAACATGCAAAAACCCACATAATTGGGAAATTTCTTCTGGCTTTTTCAATTGTTCATAACCCCTATCTGTAATAATCCCAATTTCCCCAGGACCTAAAGAATTAGATAAATCAAATCCAAGCATTTTAAGTGAAAAAGATTCAAATGCAGCACCAGTAGCTCCTTCCTTTTGTCCAATATTAATCGGAGTTCTTCCAAATTTATCTCTTGCAACATAAACCCCCTCCCCAGACAATAACATAACAGAAGAAGAACCCTCAATACTATTTTGCATTATTTCAATTCCATCTGCATAATCTCTCCCTTTATTTATCAAACTAGCAATAAGTTCAACAGGATTAACCCCTCCCAAACTCATTTCATTAAAACCCTCATCATTCTTATATGCTTCTTCTACTAATGAGTCTAAATTATTTACCTTTCCAACATGAACTAATCCATACCCTTTTTTTCTAAACTTAGAACCAAAAATTAATGGTTGGGGCTCATAATCTCCAATCACCCCGATGCCCATTTTTCCACGAACATTATTTTTAAATTTTTCAAGTTGAGGCCTAAATGGAAAAACTTCT
>JAGLSJ010000073.1 GCA_023270095.1 Minisyncoccota bacterium | reverse complement strand
CCATTTTTAATTTTTATTTTCTTTTCTTTCGGAACTAGTACATCAAATATCTTTTCTTCCATTCCCATTGATTCAATTCTTTGTTTCAAATTTCTACAGACATTATCTTCGTAACCAGAATATGTGTGCAGAACATACCAATTTCTTCCAAAATCTGCCGTTTGTTTTGGCATATCTTTATATTTAATGATTAAATAAAGCTGAAGTGAAAATTTGTTTTAAAACAAATTTTTAATTATCTTATCTAGTACAAAATCCATACCTCCTAAAAATGAAGCGGTTACTAGACTAATAATAACAACAATAGTCGAATCCTTTATAGCAACCTTTCTAGAAGGCCAGCTAACCTTCTTTATTTCAGACTTAACTTCAACGAAGTACTTTTTCAACTTTTTGAATATATTCATTTTTTTTGATTTTAAAACAGCCTCTCAAGGCCATTTTTGATTTTTAAACTATAAATTATAATCTAATCTTACTATCAAATTAAATTTTAGTCAATAGCCCACAAATTAAAACAATATTTTGTTATTTTTCAAAAAATTCATATTTTTGGCATAATGTTTTAAATTCGTCCAACTTTTATATCCTCAAATCCATCTTCGCCTAATTAAAAGCCATAAAAAGGCTACAGACATAAAAACTATCAACAACATAACATATAAAAACGCAAAAGGACTGTGATCAAGTGGCAGAGGAACATTCATCCCGTATATACTAGAAATTATCGTAGGAATTGTCAGGACAATCGTCGCAATTGTCAGAATCTTTATAACCCTATTAAGTTCATTTGTTAGTATCGTTGAATAAGCTTCTCTAATATTCTTAATCGACTTCAACGCAACTCTTGAAATTTCAAGTGTCTGCTTGCTATCCATAAACAAATCTTCAATTTCATCCTTATCTTTTTTATATATATGTATATATCTCCCGCTTAACATTCTCTCTAAATTGCTGATAATAGGAACAATCGAAGATTCAAAATCATTCAAAGTTTCTTCTTCTTGAACAAGAAATAAAATGTCTTTATTATTTAAATTATCAATTTTGATTTTCTTTATTTTAATATCTTTTAAAATTCTGTTAAGGTATTTGTCATAACTATTAAAAACTTCAATAATAATCTTCATCAAAAAATTTGTCTTGTGAACTGTATAAAAATGAGGAAATTTTTTTGCTATATTATTAATTATATTATTCTCTTCTTTTGAAAGTGTAATGATGTTGTCATCAGTTATAACTACGAGCAATGGCAAAGTAATCGTACCAGCGATAGAATCACTTTGAGTCGGAAAACGAATAATCATATAAAATATACCATCATTTTTTTCCACTCTAGAAAGTTCATTTTCATCCAAAGCATCTTCAACAATCGTCAAATCAAGTCCCAATTCCTTTTCCAATCTTTCAATCTCATCTATATCTGGATTAACAACTGATATCCAGCTTCCCTTTTCAAAAGCTTTGATTTTTTTTAATTTTGTATCTTTGAGGGTTTTTTTGTATATGTTAATCATAAGATTGTTTATTATTTTTTAAAAAAAGAATTTCAATGTTTTAATCACTTTGAATTACGAAAAGTCTTCTTGGCTATATTCCAAATCCTATCATCATTTTTTTCAGTTTTCAGCCAATACCACCATTCTCCTCCCCAAAGATATGCCTCAGAAAATTCAATTCCTTTCACATAATCAATATTTTTTTGAAATTGTTCTGGATCCATTGATTTATATTGGTCTTCTAATGCAGTCTCAGTAATCATTTTTGGTCCCCACGGCTCTCCTTGTAATTCAACTATAATAATTTTATCAACTCCGGTTATAAACATAATTATTGCCGCTTTTAATCTATAAATCACGGAGGGGGTTGGATAGTGAATATATCCTATGCGATCATTCCAAACAATTCTATAGAGAGTTGTGCCTAAAATATCAGCTCTTTTTCCTGCGCTATACCAAGTTCCCAACTCACCACTATCTGAAATTATAATCGGACGACTATCCAATTCGCGAACTTTCGCAATTTCTCTATCCAAAAAATTCTTGTCTAATTTCGGACATTCTCC
>JAGLSJ010000072.1 GCA_023270095.1 Minisyncoccota bacterium | reverse complement strand
GCTAGTTAATTATATGAAAGATTCTAAAGTTGAGATTAGAAAAAATTCACAAGTAAAGGATTTTATAATCAAGGATAATAATATTCAAAAAGTGAAACTAACTACTGGGGAAGAGATTGAAGGAGATAAATTTATTTTATGTACAGGTGGTAAGTCTTGTCCTACGACTGGTTCGTCTGGAGATGGATATGATTGGCTTTCTCAGTTGGGTCACGCTGTAATTGAATTATTTCCGTCACTTACACCAATTGTTGTGAAAGATAAAGTAGTAAAAGAACTTGAAGGGCTTAGTCTGAAAAATGTCAAGATAACCGCATACAAAGGTAATAAAATAATAAATTCAAAATTTGGTGAAGCAATATTTACATCTGACGGAATGAGTGGGCCAATTATTCTTGATTTAAGTAGAAAACTAACTAAAGTTTCGCCAGAGAATGTTCAAATAAAAATTGATTTTAAACCAGCATTAGATTATCAAAAACTCGATAAAAGGATTCAAAGAGATTTTATGCAAGGTAATAATAAGATGTTTAAAAATAGCCTTGAAAAATTGTTACCACAAAAACTTATTCCTGTTATTGTTAAATTGTCAGGAATTGATGCTGACAAAAAAGTAAATTTGATTACACATGAAGAAAGAATGAAGTTATTAAGTCTTATAAAAGAATTTACACTAGAATTAAAAGAATTGTCTGGATATAATAAAGCAATTATTACATCGGGAGGAGTTAAATTGAGTGAAATTAATCCTAAAACAATGAAATCAAAATTAATTGATAACTTATATCTGGCAGGGGAAATACTTGATCTTGATGGACCAACTGGGGGATATAATTTACAAATTTGCTGGAGCACTGGTTATGTGTCTGGCGATAGTGCTGGAAAAAACATTTAGTTAGAATAAGACTAATTTCAAGAATCATTACTCTGAAGATTTTTGTATGTTTTTAAAAATTTATTTAAATAAAAAATGATTGAATTAAATTCAATCATTTTTTATATTAAGAGGAAAATAAATGCGTTTAATAATTTTTATAAATTCAATGCGTCTATTATTTTATTGATTTTATTTTAAAATATAATTGATTTTAGTTTTTGATGTATTTTGATAGATTGTTTATTGATACAGGTGATAAGTTTCGTGCGTTTGTAATCGCTTCTTCAATTAGGCTTTCTGAAAAAGATTCTTGATGCCCTCTTTCTATTTCTCCATCTCCAGTTCTATTTTGCAAATAGTCCTCAATATAAATTTTATGTTCTTGAGATAATCCTTCTCCATCTCCAGTTTCTTGCATATATTTATTTAGAGCATGTCTTGCTAGATGGGTAATACCTTCTCCCGCGACAGCAGTTATCGTATACTTTTGGCCAGAATCATCACTACTTGAAATAATCACTTCTTCTTTCGTAATTTCTTGAATAACTTCAACTTCTTTTTCATTATTTTCAATAGCAATATCTTCTTGATCAGCAATTTTTTGATCTTGAGTTTCTACGATAGCCTCTTGATTATCAGTAGATTTTTCAACAGTATTTTCTGTCGATTTATTTTCCTCAATAACAGCTACTTCGGAAGAATTATCAGTTTCTTGATTATAATTGTAAGCACTCATTCCAATAATAAGTACAATTAATACAACTAAAATTGTTTGCCAATTCTCATAACTCCAGTCTTTGATTTTGCCAAACCATCCTTTCTTGTTAGTTCCGGTTATTTCGATTTCAGTCTCCATATATTTATTTCACCCCCTTTCTTTTGATTAAATTGTTAAAGATCTCAATATATAAATATTAACATATGTATATTTTATTGGCAAGTTCTAGGCAAAAAACAGTGGTTTTTAAATTATTAGGGAAAACTATTCTAAGATGATAAAATTATTATTTGGAATTTATTTTTTTTAATTAAATTATAGATTTTTATTTTTGTGAAAATGAAAAAAATGTAAAAATATATTTAATTTATTTTTAAAATTTTTTTTATATAAAAATAGTTGACAAACTATTGTAAATATTTTTTTTTACTATATAATTAAGTTATAAATAAAATTTTTAATAGCCTAATAAAAAATAAACACATTTTACAAAAAATATAACGCATTATTTTTTAAGGCAAAATTAATTAAATATCTAAAAAAGAAAGGAGGTGCATTTAAATGGTAACTGCTAAAAAAACTAAAAAGAAAGCTGTAAAAAAAGTAGCAAAGAGAAAACCAGCTAAGAAGAAAGCTGTAAAAAAAGTAGCAA
>JAGLSJ010000071.1 GCA_023270095.1 Minisyncoccota bacterium | reverse complement strand
CCCAGTTCCTTAATCTTAATTTTCATGAGTTAATTGCATCGTTTTATTGATATTTATTTTACAAATTTTCATTCCAATTCCTCAAAAAAGGTAAACTTGCTTTGAGCAAAGGAAGTCCTTTAATGGACAACTTCTCAATTTCAGTAACCGTAAAAGCTTTTCTCTCAAAACATTCTTCGGCATCACATTCTCCGGGCTCGCTTTCAGAAATGGCGATATAATGAGGATTGTAGCTTATAGGAAATGGATAATATATACCTCTTCGACCTTTTATATTTTCTTTGGAAATATATTTTCGATGACCAAAAAGCTCGAACTGATCAATCTTGAATCCACCCTCTTCCATTGCCTCCCTGTGAAGTGTATCTTCAACCGTCTCACCCTTTTCAATATGACCTCCCAGAAATTCCCAACCACGATGATTTCTGGTCAGTACGATCTTGTCTTGATACATGGCAACACAAAACACCGCCGAACAAAGCTCTCTCGGAGGCAAATCTTTGGAAATGTGAAACTCCCACGAAGTATTCTCACTAAATTTCCCTGACATTATTTTATTCTCACTGACAAATTGTTTGCTAGTCATATATTAATATTTAGTTTAAATAATTTTATTCCCTCCCCTAATAAGTAAAGATTGGGAGTAGTTTGAAAACTTCACATAGTGAAGTGAACTATTTTTATATTTCTGGATCAGTTCAATTTTTCATTAAAATTGAAAGACAAATTTTTCCAATTCATTAATTTTAATTTTCATGATTTTGTTTGGTTATTTTGTGTTTTTAAATTATATTTTTTCTTTAATTTCATCTACAAGAGATTTTAATAATGGAAATTTTTCATCAAAACTACTCACACTAGGAGCAAAATCATTTGACACTTTCTTTTTAAACTTCTCTAGAATTTCATCGCTAAAGTTACTCTGCTGATTTAATATTTTTTTTATTTGTTCAATAAAAGGATTTCTCTCTAATAAATCACAATCACAATTTTCACCGAATCCAGACCTATAAAATTCTTTAAACATACTTTCAATAAAATCTTTTCCTAATAAATCCTCAATAGTTCCATTATTTTTAACATCACCAGCTATATCTCTTATTGTAAAAACATTACCACTATTATAAGCACCTTCAATTTTTAAAATCTTATCTCTATATAACTTCCCATCTTTGTCATCATCAACTATCACCAGAACCTTAATGTCATCATAATTAAATTTAGAGGCAAGTTGAACAATATTACTACCCATACCATTCGTAATACCATATTTATATTTTTTTATCAAGAAATATTTTATTCCAAATTTTAAAAACTTCGCTGGCCTTTGTTTCTGGCTTGTTGTATTGAATACTTGAAACATGATTTCTACTTGCATTTGCATGCATATTTGTATCGTCTCTAATTATTTTCTCGAGATTTTGATCAAAATCAGATTGAATAAAATTATTATCTAATGGAAGGTCATATCTTCCTCCGTCAAAACGTATATAACTGTTTTGTTCTTTAGCTAGCGCATCATCCTTAATCGCTTTACATTTTTCTGGGTTAATAGATAAATTCCTTTGAGCACTTATAAGGTGTATTTTAATTGATGAATTATCAGAAGAAATTTTTTTACTTAAAGAAGACTTACCTGTACCATTGGCTCCAAGAATAGCACAATTTTTTGTTTCAAAAATTATTTCTTTATCAAAATATTTTAATATTGTCATAATTCTATTTTAATTTATTTTATTTTCTCAATTTTTATAATCTCAAAATAAAAAACATCTCCTTAGCTTTTATTATTTCTATATAATACTATTTACAGACCTGCCTAAAGAAGACTTGTTTCTCATTCTCTGAAATTCGAAATGACAAAAATTTGTCATCTCGAGCGACGAAAGGAGTTGAGAGATCTCTCTTAGCTAGAGATTGTATTTTATAATTCTGTGCTTATAGGAACGGGATTCTATCGCTTCGCTCCAGAATGACAATATAAAAGAGATTCCTCCGCCCTAGTCGGAATGACAAGATATAAATTTATATTACCACTAAAAACACACATCCGCAAAAAGAGAGACCGTAAAAATCAAATCAATAAACCAATCACATATTGTAAATAAACAAAAAGGTTCAAGCTGAAAACTTGAACCGATATAATCTACTTTTCACTTTCACTAAACCCTTCACCAATATGTTTGAAGATATGTTTGGCATATTTAGGATGAGAATTTCTCTCTTTAAGTAGTTTCTCATATTCTGCTTTGATTTCTTCGTGAGTTGGAATTTCCAAACTTTTCAGTTCAGCAAAAATCAAAGGATTTTCAACAGCAGCTCTGCCAATCATTACCCCCTTACATTCTTTCAGTTTTTCCACATCCTCTTTGGTTTTGATATCTCCATTGGCAATAATATTTTTTCCAGTCTGCACGCACTGCGAAAAAACACTCCAATCTG
>JAGLSJ010000070.1 GCA_023270095.1 Minisyncoccota bacterium | reverse complement strand
CTTCAATAATTGCCATAATATCCTCATCTGAAACGACTAGGTATTCTTTTCCATCCAACTTGATTTCTGTTGGAGAATATTTTGAAAATAAAACAGTATCACCAACTTTAACATCTGTAGGTATTCTGCTTCCATCTTTTCCAACTCTTCCAGGACCAACTGCCAAAACTGTTGCTTGCTCTGGTTTTTCTTTATCCACTGTATCAGGGATGATAATCCCACTTTTAGTCACTTCTTCTTTTGAAGCAGCCTCTAAAATAATTTTGTTTCCCAAGGGTTTCAAATTCATAAAATTTTCCTTTCTATTAAATTTATTAAAAACTATTTTAGCACTCTTGCTTGATGAGTGCTAATGTCATTATATTTGATTTTTAAAAAGTGTCAAGAAAGTTCTCGCACAACGTATAGCACAAATATAAATTGATAACAATAAATAAATTTAGAATTTAATTCCATATTCAAATCAGACTATTAAATAATCTAAATTTAACAAAATAAAAAGAGGGGTGATAAATAATCTTATTTATCAGTAACCTCAATAATTTTTACGCTTCTTATTTGGTAATCTGAAAGAAACTTTTCCATTTTTATTTGATGCACTTTTCCAAGTTTCCAAACAAAATTATTTGCCGGATATGTAGGAAGAATGAAGCAATCTTCGAAAACTATTATGTCTCCACCCGCACTTCTAAAATTTATTTCAACGACTTTTCCTGTTACAGTTAAGTTCTTATTTTCCTTTTCAATTATTGTCTGAAAAGAATCTTCGTTCTCGGAACATGGAGTTGAGTGTAAAGTTGCATTAAAATTTACAACCACACTATTATCGTCTGTAGTACATCCCCCAACAAACACCGTTACAACAATTAGCAACAATAATAATAAACTCTTATTCATCCTATAAAACCTCCTAAACAAAACTCTTATATTACTCAAATCCTATTATATTTTAAAGCTTTTGTCAATGATCCTTTATTCTTCATTTCGCTATCGCTTTACTCAGAATGACCTATATATCATCAAACTATAAATTGTAGGTTTTGCGTTACACGCTACATGTTAAATATTTAACCCTGAATCTTTTTGATTGGCAAATTCTGAAATTCCCAATTCTTGCATTTTTTGATTAAATTTGGGAATGATGTGAGATTCGTGAGAGTCGGGATGAAATTCAAGCTGATCATCACTGATCGTGATTCGTCCTCCTTTTTTCAAATTGAGAGGATCTTTTTTGATTCGGTTTGATTGAATTTTGGACATTGTTATTTCAAAATAATCCCCTATTTTTCCAGACAAAATAAATTCAAATGATTTTGAAATAAACGAAAGTATCCTATTTCTTTTCATGCTCCGCAAACCTTCTAACTGCGAAAATTCATAATTCTCAAGATATTTTTTCATCCACTGATTTTCCTCTTGAAATTTTCTGAACATTTTTCTGTCTTCTTTGGAATCATAAATACTCAAAATGTGATAATAAAGCTGCGCAGTATATAAACTCTCAAATGGAATTCGGAGAGACTTGTCAGTGATATAATGATTCAAACAAATCATATCTTCTGTTTTTTCTTTATATCTTCTAACTCTCAATAGAGATGTCAAAAGAGTGAAAAATGTTCGAACGGTCCAAATTCTCCCCCACTTTGCAACAATCATCAAATCCACATCTGAATCTTTTCTGGTATTACCAAGAGAGAAAGACCCACTTCCCATTACCAATTTTGTAAAAGGAATAATTTGCATAATCCAAAATATTTTTTTTGATTTTTTCCATTTTTCATCCCAAATTTTTTTTCGATCTAATCTTTCCTGAACAATTTTATTTCTTCCTTTTAAAAAATAAAATCCAAGCTCTTGGTCTAAATTATTTTTAAAAAATTCACTACCATCTACTAATTCAACAATGTCAGATAATAAATATTTATTTTCTTTTGATTCTGTATCTTTGATCAAATACAAAAAAATCTCAAAACTAGTGAGAGGATAATTCAAAATATCATAATAAACAACCGTCGCGATGATTTGTTTTTCGAGTTGAGTCGGAATTGACATAATTCTTATTTATGATATATATAAAGTTAAGTTTTGTTATTTGAAATAATGCAATAAAACAGGTGGAGGAATATCGAAATGGAAATAATGATTTATAGAAAACTATGTCAACTGTATAATGTACTCTATGCTTTGGTTTATGCAGAAAAGCCAGATAAAGAAATGAGAATAATAATTTATGGAAAGCTATGTAGAATCTACATCATGTTTTATAAATTGGTTTATATCGAAGAACCAGACAAAGACCAGTCTTTACTGAAACATGTCGGTGAAGCAATGTTTTTTTGGGCCCCCTTAATAACGGGAATAATATGTTTCTATGCATTTTCGTTGGTAGCTCTAAATGAAGGAAAAAACACAAAAGAACGCATTGAAAACATTATTGATTTACAGAATGAATTAGGAAAAATGTCCTTTTATTGCTGGCTAACAATCAACGCGATT
>JAGLSJ010000069.1 GCA_023270095.1 Minisyncoccota bacterium | reverse complement strand
TACACAGGTTGTTCAGTAATAAAAATTATAATATTGTCATTATATTTTATTTATGATATTATTATTTCATTAGATTTTGATGGAGAGGTCAAATGAGTGAAATAGAGCCAAAATTAGATGAAGATGAAATTGAACCGACAGAAATCGATTCAATAGATGCAAATTATGTTAGGGAATTAAGTCAGACAGGGCCAATAATCAGAGGTAGTATACACGACCCTATTTCTGGGGAAGTAATTCGGGCTGAAGGCGGATGTGTTTCATGTCCAATGAGTGACGGTAATATGATTATTATCGTAAACGGTAAAAAATTTGGAGGGGATATACCAATCACTAGGATAAAAATGAAATAATCAACTATTCAATACTTTATTCCACGGACTTGTCTTTAACGACAAGTCCTCTTTTTTTTATTTCATCTCTTATTTCATCTGCTTTTTTCCAGTCTTTATTTTTTCTTGCTTCTTCTCTTTGTTTAATTAATTCTTTAATATCATCAGGGATTTCAATTTCTTCGTTTTTTACTTTATCCAAATTTAGACCAAAAACTTTATCAAATTCCAGTAGGGTCGCTTTTTTGTCTTCTGTCTTGCAATCTTTTGATTTTATCATTTCCCAAGTTATCGCCAACGTTTTAGGGGTGTCAAGATTATTTTCTAGCGCTTTTTTGAAGTTGTTATTATATTTTTCAATAACTTTTCCATTATTTCCTTCGGAAGATTTTATAAATTCATAAAGTTTATTGAGAGTAGTTTGATTGGCCTCAAGACTTTTCCAAGTGAAGTTTAGTTTGGATTTATAGTGAGTAGTTAAGAATAGATATCTGAGAGAGAGGGGATTGAAACCTTTTTCTTTGAGCTCCTGTAGACTATATGTTGTTCCTTCTGATTTTGCCATTTTTTTATTATCGGCCAAAAGATGTTCGTTGTGCAACCAATAATTTGAAAATTTCATTCCGTTCGCTGATTCGCTTTGTGCAACTTCATTTGTGTGATGGACAGGAATATGTTCAATTCCTCCCATATGAACATCCAGAGTATTGCCTAGATATTTTTTGCTCATTGCAGAACATTCAATGTGCCAACCTGGAAATCCATTTCCATTTTCAACAAGTGATGATGTAAAAGGAGATGGCCAGAATTGTAAAGCGTTTTGATGTGTTCCTGCTTTAAAAAACCACAGTGCAAAATCAGAATGATGTTTTTTTTGCGAGTCACTGACGTCACTTCTGCCAGCACCTTGAATATTTTTTTCCAAAATTTGTCCTGATAATTTTGTATAATCTTTCGCTTTTGAAACATCAAAATATACAGCCAAGTCTGTTGTGTAGGCATATTCTTTTTCAACCAAAGTTTGCACCATTTCAATTATATCACTGATATGCTGAGTTACTCTTGGTTTGACTGTTGGTTCTAGTAAATTTAATTCTTTGGTGTCTTGTTCAAAAATATCGATATATTTTTTGGCAATTTTTTCAGGACTTAAACCTTCGCGACGAACTCCTTTTTCCATCTTGTCTTCACCTTCATCTCCGTCGGAAGTGAGGTGTCCTACATCGGTATAATTCCTTACATGAGTTACTTCATAACCTAGATATCGAAATGTTCTTACGGCGAGGTCAGCACAAAACATTCCTCGTAAATTACCGATATGTTGAGTCCAATATACAGTAGGTCCACAATGATAAAGCTTTACTTTGCCTTTTTCAATTGATTTAAATTCGCGTACACTTTTTGACAAAGTATCATAAAGTTTTAGAGTCATGTTTTTTAAATTATAATAATCTACATATAAATTATTGCACAATATCTGAAATTTGCCAATCTTAGAATTTATTTTTTGCCTTAAATCCTAGATTTCTTTGTAGAGATGTAACAGGGCGGGGTGAGAAAATTTTGTTTCCTGCTCTGTCAGAGTCTCTTGGAGAGGACTCTGACGAGGTGGGAGTCGTCATCCTGAACGATAGTGAATGATCCCGTGAGAAGTTTCAAATCGTGTTAATTTACATTTTTTTTGCAAAGTGGTCACGGGATTCTTCGCTCCGCTATCGCTTCATTCAGAATGACGAGAAGAATTGTGATCAGAAGAAATGAGCTCTGACGAGCTCATATTGTTTGCGAAGGAAATCAAGTTTCTTTGATATATAATTTTGTGAGACTTCCTTCTTACTTTCATGAGAAGTCCTTTTGCTAATTTTTTATTTTTGAAAATAAAAAAAACAACCCTTTTTGGGTTTTTTGCCAAGAAAAAACAAGAGATAGTATCAAATAAACTTTTTCTGTTTTTTAGCCGAGGAAGTTTATTCTTTTGTGTTGTGTGATCAACGTGATACTACTCTTGTATAATATATTATAATATTATTACAATAAAAATAACATATATAAAATAATGTGTCAATAGCATAAATAATGGCTTATTTATGCACTTATTTCTTCTTTGTCAAATTCAACTCAACGGTAATTTGTGTTCCAATATCTTGCATACTTTCCAGATAAATT
>JAGLSJ010000068.1 GCA_023270095.1 Minisyncoccota bacterium | reverse complement strand
TAATTACAACATTCTTTATGTAATCTCCTCTGGCTCCAGATGGTTTGGAATCTCTCATATTTTGCACGAAGGCTGTGATATTCTCTTTGAGCTTATCTTCTCCAAAAGAAATTTTTCCAACTAATTGATGAATATTTCCCGTGTCATCATTCTTGAAATTAAGCTTTCCTTTTTTCAATTGCTCTACTGTCTTTTTGATATCAGTGGTCACAGTCTCTGTTTTTGGTGACGGCATCAATCCTTTTGGTCCAAGAACTTTTGCAACCATCGCCAACTTTCTCATCATATCTGGCGTTGCAACTGCTACGTCAAAATCAACCGTTTTTGTTTTTTTAATTTGCGCTACAAGTTCTTCTCCGCCAACAATTTCAGCTCCAGCGTCTTTTGCTTCTTGAGCTTGATCACCTTCTGCAAAAACTGCAATCTTTTTCTCTTTCCCGGTTCCATGAGGCAAAACTATTGAACCTCGAATTTGTTGATCAGCTTGTTTTGGATTGATATTGGTTCTAAAATGAACTTCCACACTTTCATCAAACTTTGCATTTGCGCCATCAATCAACATTTTCATAGCCTCATCAATTCCATAAGCCTTGGTTCTGTCAATTTTTTCTTTGACACTTTTATACCTTTTTGATCTATTCATTGTTTTTTCCTTCTGTGGTTCGAGCGCGTTATTTATTAATTATTAACGCTCCCACGGTTAGTTGTTAAATCATTTTAATTATTCACTAAAATCTGGCTACAAAAAATAAATTTGAATTCAAATTCTAGTTTGTAATTTACTGTAAACGATATTTTTTATTTTTAAGTAAACCAATGCTCTCGAAAAACTGTAAACTCCTATCGGTACCAAAATCAGATTTCCAACAAGACTATTTCTAAAAAACGGGAGAGCCATATAGTAACATCTCAATAGTCCAGATAAGGTATGTTCATACATTCCTGACATAATCCACCAACCAAAGTTTGTGTATAAATAGAAAAATATTGAGCTAAGTAGTGAAACTGAAATAGAACCAATTATTATATTTTTTTTAACTTTATTTCTAAAAAAATATCCTACAAGTGATATAAATAAAAATGCTGACCAAGTGAACAATAATATGAAATTATTTCCGATAATCAAATCAGTAATAAAAATTACAGACAGCGGTATAATCGCAATATATATTCCTCCAAGATAGATGCCAGCAATTAATGATATAGTTGTGATAATTTCAAAATTCGGGATACTAATATATTCAATAAACGCAAATCTTCCAATAACTCCCAAAACAATCAACAACATTGCTATGAATATTTTTGATTTTTGATTCATATTTTTAATTAAAGCTAGAAACATCCTCGAATCTCCACTCAACAACATCCCCATCCTCTAAATTTTTTTTATCAGCTGCGACATCACCTAATTTATCATTAACATAGTATTGCCAATACATTCCCTCATTACCATTTTTAACTCCATCTATACTCTCTATAAAAACCCCAAAATCATAATTATTATTATATTCCAACTCAGTGTTTTCTTCTGTAATATCAAACACGGTTAATTCATTTAAAATATTATTCAATTTATATATCTCTTCCTCTTTATTTATAATTTTCAAAGAAACAGAGATATCAGTCCTTAATTCTTCGGTTGTATTATTTGCAACTTCGTTTTTAGATGCAGTTTCCGTCTTGAGAGCAAAAATAATAGAAGCTAAAAGTATTAAAGTCAAAACAAATAAAACTGAATTATATTTCCAAGAACTTTTCTTTTTCATAAGTTGTTCACTCATTTTTAATAGATAAAAATTAAATTAGATCTAGTCTTCAATTGTTATTCCCATATTTTTTGCAGTACCACCAATAATTTTCATTGCGCCTTCAATATCATTAGCGTTTAAATCTTTCATTTTGATTTCTGCAATTTCTTTCAATTGAGCTTTAGTAAGTTTCCCAACTTTGTCTTTTTGTGGTTCTTTTGACCCTTTTTTAACGCCAGAAAACTTTTTTATAAGCGCTGAAGCAGGAGGTGTTTTTGTTATAAATGTATATGATTTATCTTCATATACAGAAATTTCAACAGGAACAATATCACCACCCATATCTTTGGTGTCATTATTAAACCTTGTACAAAATTCTTGTATGTTAATTCCAGCTTGACCTAGCGCAGGACCGATCGGAGGAGCTGGATTCGCTTTGCCTGCTGGTATTTGAAGTTTTACTAGTTTTTCAATATTTTTTGCCATATCATTATATTATTATATTATTAAATTATATTTTCTTTATCTGCAAGAAGTCTAATTCCAAAGGAGTTTCTCTGCCAAACATTTGCACAAGGACCTTGATTTTTCCCTTTTCTTCATCAACATCTTCAACTTTTCCATCGAATTCTTTGAAAGGACCATCAATGATTTTAATAATATCACCTTTTGCAACATCAATTTTGTATTTTGGCTCTTTGACACCCATTCTTCTTTTCAAGGCAGTCATCTCCTCTTCTGATATTGGAGTTGGAGTAGTCCCTGATCCAACAAAACCAGTTACATTTGGAGTATT
>JAGLSJ010000067.1 GCA_023270095.1 Minisyncoccota bacterium | reverse complement strand
CTTCCAAATTTAAATTGGAATTGGCGAAGATTCTCAAAAAAGAGGGTTTTATTAATGATGTTGTGCAACATAAAAAAGGCTTTCTCGTAACTCTAGAGGTTGTTTTGAAAAAAAATGGAGAAAATTATGCAATATCTAAAATTCAAAGAGTTAGTAAGCCAGGACAAAGAAAGTATGTCGGTAAGAAGGAGATAGCAAAAGTTCTTGGTGGTTATGGAATCTCAATTATATCAACTTCACAGGGAATCATGACTAATATGCAAGCAAAAGACAGGGGTCTTGGCGGAGAAGTGGTTTTAGAAGTTTGTTAAAAATCGTCTTAATATATTGACGAGTTAACATACTAACAGTTTTATCTTCATTTATAGATTTGAGTTAATATCTGTTTGTTCTAAAATGCTAAATTATTAAAATGCTAAATTGATACTTTTATGAGTAAAATAGGAAAAAAACCAATAGACATACCAGCAGGAATTACGATTTCTATTAGTGATAAGAACGAAGTTGTTGTAAAGGGTTCCAAGGGGGAGCTTACTGACAAGTTTGATTCAAGAATAATAATTGAACAAAAAGAAAATCAAGTTTCTTTGTCTCCTAAAAGCAATACAAAGAAAAATTTTGCACTTTGGGGACTTTCGAGAATGTTAATTGCTAATATGATTGAAGGGGTTTCGAAAGGTTATGAAAAAAAGCTTGAAATTCAAGGTGTTGGATATAAAGTAATTCAAAAAGGAAAAGATTTGGATCTTAGTCTTGGTTTTTCTCATAAAATATTCTTTGAAGCTCCAGAGGGAATTGAATTTCAAGTCGAGAAAAACATAATTACGGTTTCGGGAATAGATAAGCAGTTGGTTGGACAAGTTGCTGCTAACATACGAAGTAAGAAAAAACCAGAACCTTATAAAGGAAAAGGGATTAGATATCAAGGAGAACATGTCAGGAGAAAAGTCGGTAAGAAGGTTGCTGGGGCAACATCATAGGAAGAGAATTATTAATTTTATTATATATGAAAAATAAAGAAATATTTAAAAAACAATCCCAAAAAAGAAGACACAATAGGGTCCGTTCAAAGATTTTTGGTACAGCAGAAATTCCTCGTCTAAGTGTTTTTAGGAGTAATAAGGGGATTTTTGTGCAGATTATCAATGATGATTTGGGAGTGACATTGGCAAGCGTAAGCGAAAAGAGTGTGAAAAACAGCAAGACAAAAATTGATACTGCAAAAGAAGTTGGCAAATTAATTGCGCAGAAAGTTCAAGAAAAAAATATTAGTAAGATTGTTTTTGATAGAGGCGGGTATAAATATCATGGAAGAATTAAGGCTGTTGCAGAAGGCGCTCGCGAATCAGGTCTAATATTCTAATATTTTATTTTAATTTATAATTTTTATAATATAATCATGCTTACAAAAGAAGATTCAAATAAGAAGGCTCCTTTTAAGAAAAGTTTTTCGAAAGGTAGAAAAAAAGTTAAACCTGAGTTTGAACAAAAGGTTATTGATATTGCGCGTGTAACTCGTGTTGTTAAAGGTGGAAAAAGATTTAGATTTAGAACAGCTGTTGTAATTGGAGATCGAAAAGGAAGAGTTGGGGTTGGGGTTTCTAGTGGACCTGATATGAGATCTTCGACTGAAAAATCATATGCTGATGCAAAGAAGAATCTTATAACTTTAGGTTTTACCGGAAATACAATTCCTTATAGAGTTGATCAAAAATTAGGAAGCGCAAAAATTCTATTGAAACCAGCTGCAAAAGGTAATGGAATTGTTGCAGGTGGCGCTGTTCGAACTGTAATAAGTTTGTCTGGTATTAACGATATTTCTGGAAAAATGCTTGGAGCTAAAAGTCGACTTAATAATGCTAGGGCTACTATTGAAGCTTTAAAACAATTTTCTATAAAGAAAAATAGAGAGATTATTTTAAAAAATTCTGAAAAAGTAGAAAAGGAAAAGAAGCAAGAGGCGAAGAAAACAACTGAAAAAGTTGAAGTTAAAAAATAATTGAGATATTTTTAGTTTACATATTAAAATAATTTTATGCAGTTACATCAATTAAAACCAAGTAAGAAAAAAGCCAAAAAAAGAGTTGGTCGTGGAGGAGCTCACGGAACTACTGCTACTCGTGGAACGAAAGGTCAAAAATCAAGGTCTGGCGGTGGTAAAGGGAAGGCTTTTGAAGGAACAAAAACTCCATTATGGCGAAGAACTCCAAAATTGAGAGGATTTAAAAGTTTTTATGCTAAAAATAATATAGTTAATGTTGCAACTTTGGAAAGTAGGTTTCAGGATGGAGATAATATTGATCCAAGAGCTTTGTTAAAGTTAGGATTAATTTCAAAAATAAAACCGAGAGTAAAAATCCTTGGAAATGGAGATATTAATAAAAAGTTTATTATAAGTAGCTGTATAGTTTCAAAAACTGCAGAAGAAAAGA
This sequence comes from Minisyncoccota bacterium, assembly GCA_023270095.1. Taxonomy (GTDB): domain Bacteria; phylum Patescibacteriota; class Minisyncoccia; order JAHIHE01; family JAGLIN01; genus JAGLLA01. The sequence continues at coordinate 138 of JAGLSJ010000067.1, read as the reverse complement.
TAAAAAAAGCTGGTGGTAAAATTGAGATGGGATTAGATGTCTAGATTTTAAGGTGTGCAGGAATATTATTTATTTTGAGATGACAATATCGTTTTGATAAAATAAACAAAAGCTATGTTTAAAAAAGTAATTCGAGTT
>JAGLSJ010000066.1 GCA_023270095.1 Minisyncoccota bacterium | reverse complement strand
TATGCTTTTAGTATACACTAAATTTACACTTTCGTCAACGGCAAAAATTCAAAATTTTTGCTGTAATCTCCCCTACTTGCCAAGCCATAAATCCGCATTTATTTTCTGAAGATAAATTTTCATTAATTAGCATCTTTTTTTCTTTCCGATTAAAATATGGAGAATCACAATCAAAATCAACGTCAAAAATATCACTTATTGTAAGATTATTCTTCGTAAGCATTAAATCAATTTTGACAAGAATTTTCTCAGATAAATCTCTTTTGTCAGTCCAAGTGCTTTTTGAAATTTCAATTCCTTTTCTGTCGAACAAAAACAAACTGACCAAATTTCCTATAATCAAGATTTTCAATTTATATTTTTTCATAATCAAAATTATCATATAATATATAAACTACTCTCATCTCTTTAGTTTCAATTTCAATTTAAATACTGCCTTTAGTTTGATAAATTTCATTATTACCTTTTAATACAAAAACAATATTCTGTCACTTCTCACAATAAATAATTAATTTCATTATATAACAAATTTAAACCTTAAACAATCTAGATAAAATTTTGCTTTCAAAATCACAAAAAAATGTTATAATATATTTATAATTATTTACGAAACATAAAAATGATTTATCCAATAGTACTTATTCCAATAATTATTGGCATAACGACTCAAATCACAAAATTTTTAATTTCTATTATAAAGCATAAAAAAATAGAATTAAAATATCTTCTAATTTCAGGACATATGCCTTCTGCGCATACTGCTTTTGTTGTTTCAATCACAACGATCGTCGGCATTAGAGAAACTATATTTTCAACACTTTTCGCGATTACCTTTGTTTTTTCTTATATTGTGGTTTATGATGCTCTGAAAATAAGAATAAATATTGGCGAAAACGGCAAAATAATAAACAAACTTATCAGAGAAATTCCTGGAATAAATAAAGCTGCTTATCCTACTCTCCGCGAACGAGTTGGGCATAGACCTCTCGAAGTTTTAGTCGGCGGAATTTTCGGCTTTCTTATGACAATTTTATTGATTCAATTTTTTTAGATCATTTCGCAAAGCTCCCATTTGCATAAAACAAATTTTTAAAAAGGCTTGTTTTTGTTTTTATCTACTTGACTGAAATATCAAGTTCTGTAATAACAAAATTAATTGAGGTATAAATTCACTACAAAGTTTAAAATTTATATGTCATTTCGTGGGAGTGATAACAACGAGAAATCTATAAACATAATTAAGCTCATTTATTATATTCATAGATCTCTCAATCGTTCTACTCATTTCGAGATGACATTTAGCTAGTACTTCGAAATTCAAAGTGTTTTATCTTCCAAATCTTCTGACTTTTTTCAAAACCTGATATATATTATAACCAAATTTATCAATTGCCAAATCATAAGCGCCGATATAACTTTTTTCTTCTCCTCTAAAACCTTTTTTAAATTTTGTAATTCCCCGCCAAGTTTCCTTTTCTCCGTCAATTGTAATACCCCAAAAATCATATTTTTTATATCCTGCATTTTTCGCATCTTGAATTTGTTTCCATTGCAAAAGATATGGCGCCATTAAATTTCTATACTCATTAGACGACGCTCCGTGAAGATAAATTGTCAAATCTCCAAAACATAGAACAATATTAACTGCAATAATTTTTTCCTCATATTCAGCAAGATATAATTTGGCTGACAAACTAGTTTCATTTTCACAATTTAAGTTTTCCAGCATCTTCTGATAATAATCTTTGTTATGAGAAACAATTTTATTTCGTTCTGAAGTTTCTTTCGTTAATTCCCAAAAAAATTCAAATTTTTCTTGAAACTCTTCCTGATTTGTAACTCCTGATTTGTAACTCCTGATTTGCACTCCTCTCTTTTTAGCCAATCGAATATTATAACGAGTTTTCTGTTTCATCTCTTTCAATAATTCTTCTTCTGATTTTTCAAGATTTAATATTAAAGTATCTTTCGGTTGAATTTCAGAAAATGATTTCTGAAATTTTTTTATATATTTCTGATTCACAGTTCCTGATTCATTATTTTTTTCAATCGGCGGATCAATTCTCAAAAATATACTTTTTTCTTTTCTGACAATTTTTTTGATTTCAACAAACAAGAAATCATAAACGCTTGATATTTGAGAATTAACGATTGTAATATTTATCACAGGACCACGCGGACAATATAAATAACTTTTTCCAAACGGAAGATTATGCTTTACTAAAAGAGCTACAGCCACCAACTTATCTTCATCTTTAACCCCAATTCTAAATATTTTTCTTCCTATAACTTTTTGAAATTCTCCCCACTGCCAAGACTGCAAAAAACTTTCTGAATTGTTGAAAGCTATAAATTTATTCCAGTCCTCTTTTTGATTTTCTCCTATTTCAATTATTTTCATAGATTATTTTAATTTCAAATTCGCACGCGCCTTCACGATTTTCCAATTTTTGATTCCTTTATTTTTCTCAATATGTTGATAAGCCGCAATGGCAATCATCAAAGCATTATCTGATGTTAATTTTGACATTGGAAAAGAAAAACCGCAAGAAGGCAAATTTAATTTTATCGCTTTGGCTAATACTTTTTGCAATTTTTTATTTGCCGAAACCCCTCCTCCCAAAACAATATTTTTTACTTTATGTTTTTGTGCCGCTTTGATGGTTTTAGAAACAAGCACATCAAAAGCCGCCTTCTGAAAAGATGCTACAACGTCTTGTTTATATTGGTCATTATAGAGACGCAACGATGCTGCATCTCTACAGCTTTGAACCTCATATAAAACCGCAGTTTTCAATCCTGAAAAAGAAAAATTATAATCGCCACTATTCATCATCGGTCGCGGAAATTTTATTTTTTCTTCATCTCCCTGTTTTGCCATTTTTTCAATAATAGGTCCCCCAGGATAACCGAGTTCCAAAAGTTTAGCAACCTTGTCAAAAGCTTCTCCCA
>JAGLSJ010000065.1 GCA_023270095.1 Minisyncoccota bacterium | reverse complement strand
TAGTTGGTTCATTAGCCATTCCAATTCTTTCAAAACTAGACATAATGGCATTGGCGTTTTCATGGACAGGTCTTTTAATAGGCTTTTGTTTTTCTGTTGTTGTTGGAATATTTTTTGGATTTTATCCAGCATTAAAAGCTAGCCGTCTTGATCCAGTAGATGCTTTAAGAAGTGAATAATAAAATTATTATTTTCGTGAAATTCATAAAAATAACTTTCAAAGAGTTATTTTCTATTATTTATTAAATAATAGCATGGTTTTCAATATAGGGTAGACTAGTATAAATATTTGATTAAACAATTTAATTTTGCTAAAATTAAATTAATAAGTGTAAATATAATTCTTGACATAACGATTGTTGTGTATTAGTATGAGTTATGTTGTGGATAGGGCAAAGCATCTTGTCTTATAAATAAAAAATAAAATAAAAATATGTCAAAATCTAATCAAACGGCTGGTATGCAGATTGCAACAAAGTGCCCAATGTGTGATTTTAAATACGATAAAGATGACATAAAAGTAATAAACAACAAGGAGGGGATGACAACTCTTTACTTGGGTTGTAAGAGGTGTAAAAGTTCTGTGATGATGGTTATAATGACTGGGGCTTTGGGAATTACATCTGTGAGTATGATATCGGATATAGTTGAAGATGATTTAAAAAAAATAGAAGGAAATTGTATTGAATATGATGATGTTTTAGAAATGCACAAGTTTTTAAAGAATAAATAATATAAATAATTATGGAAACATTAGTAATTTCTGCTCAAACAAGGGAGCTTAAAGGAAGAAAAGCAAATAGATTAAGAACTCAAGGACTTGTTCCTGGTATTGTTTATGGACACAAGAAAGAAAGTCAGTCTATTTCAATTGACAGTAAAGAGTTTAAAAAAATTTTTCGTAGCGCTGGTGAAAATACATTAATTGATTTGAAAATTGGTGACAAAGAGCAAGGAAAAGTTATAATTCATGAATATCAGACAGATCCCGTGACTGACTTGGTAACGCATGTTGATTTATATCAGGTGAAGATGAACGAGAAAATAACAGCGAATATTCCAGTTAAATTTATTGGTGAATCTTTTGCTGTTAAAAACGAAGGAGCAGTCTTGGTTAAAAATTATGATACTATCGAAATTAAATGTTTGCCAGGAGATCTGATTCATTCTATTGAAGTTGATCTTGGTCTTTTGGAAAAGATTGATGATAATGTAAAAGTAGGTGATTTGAAAGTAGGGGATAATATTGAAATTATAGTAAATCCAGAAATTACTATTATAAGCGCTGGTGCTCCAAGAACAGCTCAGGAAATGGAAGATCTTGACGAAAAAGTTGAAGAAAAAGTTGAAGATGTTGATGACGGCAAGGAGAAAGTTGAAGGAGAAGAGAAAGAAGGCGAAGATAAAAAAGCTGAGGATAAAAAATAAGATTATTAGCTTTTGAGTTTGAAATTATATTTTCATTATAAAAATCGAGGTTTTATGAATATAATCTTCAAGTCTAAAATTAAACTTTTTTCAAACAGCCACAGAGCCATTTTGCTTTGTGGTTTGTTTGTTTTATTTTTTATTTTTTCGTTTGGAATGGTGAGATCTGCAGAGGTTGGCGCTGATGAAGTGAATGTGCAAGAAAACGATCAGCGTATCAAACAAATCAAAGAAGAAATCAAGCAAACTCAAGAGGAGATAAACAAATATACCGAAGAAGTTAAAGCGCAACAGCAAAAAGCAAGAACATTGCAAAGAGATATTGCTATCTATAATAGCAAGATGAATAAGAATGAATTGGAATTGAAAGAAACAAAATTGTCAATTCAAGCAGCTGATGCAGAAATAGACGAGATTAAAGAAAAATTAACGGAGGGCGAGATAAAAATTGAGGAAAATAAAGAATCTTTGAAAAATCTGATTAGACTTTTGTATTCTTATGAACAAGATTCTATGTTGGAAATCCTTATAACTAGAGACAATCTTTCTGATTTTTTTAATGAAATTGATGCTGTGGAATCTGTTAAAAATGGGATGTTTCAAGCGGTAATTAGTCTAAGAATTCAAGAAGAAGAACTTAAGCTGAAAAGAGAAGAACTTGAAGAGCAACAAGAAGAAAAAGGAGGATTGATTCAGTTGAAAATGTATCAGAATGAATCTTTGGCCGGACTGAAGAGCGAAAAAAATGAATTATTAGATACCACAAAAGGAGAGGAAACAAAATTTCAACAACTATTAGAAGAAAACGAAAGCGTTCTTCCTTCTCTTCGAGCTCAACTATCCGAATTTCAAAGTTTAGGTCAAAAAATTGAGTTTGATGATGCGTATTCTGCATCTGAATATGCAAGTTCTGTTACTGGAGTGAGACAGGAATTTATTCTTGCAATTTTTCAAAGAGAAACAAGATTAGGAACATTTAAAGGAACTGGGAACTGGGAAGATGATATGTATAAGTGCTATCTTCGATTGTCAAAATATTTTCCGGAACATGAGGCGTGGTATATCAATAGAGCTAATACAGAAAAAAATGCGTTTTTTGAAGTAGTGGAACAATTGAATTTAGATCCAAATTCTGTTAAGTTGTCAGCAGAGCCAAAATCACTTGGATGCGGTGGGGCAATGGGATTTGCACAATTCATTCCATCAACCTGGCTTTCCTATAAAGAAAGAGTGAGTGCTGTTACTGGTCATTATCCTCCTAGTCCTTGGAATTTGGCAGATTCCTTGGTTGCTATGGCTGTAAAACTTTCTGATGTCAAAGGCGTTACTGAAGGAAATTATAATGCTGAGAGAGAAGCAGCAGGAAGATATCATGGAGGTGGTAAATGGTATAAAAAACAATCTTCAATAAATTATGCAAATGATGTAATGAATTGGGCTGACTGGTATGTAGAAAATTTAAGTAGTTTGCAATAGTATTTGTTTGTGTTATGCGTAAAATATTTGAAATATGAAAAAAATTACT
>JAGLSJ010000064.1 GCA_023270095.1 Minisyncoccota bacterium | reverse complement strand
AAATCTCCAACTCCAGGAATATGAATCATATCCCACCCAAGCTTGAAATAAAACCAATAAGCACCGATAACTGCGACAAAAGTATATAACAAAATTCTCTCTTTGATTCCAAGTCCACCACCTTTAGGACCAATCCGAAACACGCCCATAATATCATCTACTGCCCCCACTATACCCGCTAGTACTAAAACCCCTAAAGGCAAATAAGTCTGAGATCGATCAAGAAAATTAATATAATTAAACAAAGATCCATCGAAAATCAATGACAAAAACCAAAATAAAATTGCCAACAATGGAACAACAATCCAAATCAGCAAGCCTCCCATCGTTGGTGTTCCTTCCTTTTTTTTGTGTAGTGCTGTAAAAACTGGAGTGTCACCATCTGCGCGAATTTGCTTTCCGATTTTATATTTATAAAGAAAATGTGTCAAAACTGGCGTGAGAATCATTGCCAGAGAAAATGTAATTGTCAAAATTGCAAAAACTCGCATTACTTCTATCACAATTAAAGGATCTTCCATACAAATTATTGTTTATTTTTTAATACCTCTGTTATAATTTATGCTATCATTTTTTCCTTTTTTTGTAAATTGAAAATGCCACAAAAAATATTCCCAAACTATCAATAAATATATCTCTCAAACTTCCTTCTCTTCCGTAAACGAACAATTGATGATATTCGTCAGTTATGGCAAAAACAATTGAAAAAATCACAGAATGTGCTATCGCCTTTCGAAAATATAATTTCTGACCTATGCTTGCTCGAAAAAATAAAAAAGTAAGAATTCCATATTCGCTCATATGCGCAATTTTTCGCAAAACAAAATCAACATCACTCGAAAAATCAGATTTTAAACTTGGAATTGAAGAAAAATAATAAATCAAACCACACCATAAAAAAACTGGAAGCCATAATTTAATATAATTATTTATTTCCTTATTTAACATAATAGTATTCAATAAATAAATTTTATACCGTTATAAAAGATGTTCATAAATTGAAAAAATAATTCCAGCGATATAAACAAGAATCATAATAAAAGATATTATCAAAGGGACTTTTATTTCATAGGCTGGTTTTAAATCCCCTACTTTTTTAGCTTTATAAAATATGCTTATAATAAGAAGCCCAACGAACCCTCCGGCAATTCCTCCGGCAATATTTACAACTGTTATAAAATCGCGCAAACCTAAAATAAAAACAACTAAAGGAACAAAACAAGTTAAAGCCCAAGCTTTTTTTTCACTTAAATGGTAATCATACCAAAACATTTCTTTCAAGCTAACACCTAACATTAAAAAAGAAGTTGCAATTGCAAAAACTCCAAAAATCAAACCTATTGTTACAATGCCATTTCCAACACTGATGCTAAGTCCATATAAAGCTTCTTTTGATGTTTCAGCCCCAGTAATCCCAAGAACTACTATTACAAAAAATATATAAACAACGATTGGGATTATATTACCCAGAATAATAACATCCTTGATTCTTTTTTGCCTCTTTTTCATGATATGTTCAAGCTCTGGGATTGCAGCCAAAGCTCCTAATGAAAAAAGGATAGCTCCAAACGGAAAAAAGAATTGTGAAGAATTATATGTCATTAGATTATTCACATCTACAATCGGAATTCCTTTTACAATAATTCCAAAAATAGCGACAAAAAGAAAAACTACCATCAAGAATTCAATGACACTAATAAGTTTTAAACTAATATAAATACCAATCGAAATAAAAATAAACATTATAAGACTGTAAGAGAACTCACTCCCACCTAAAGATGGTGAAAAAACAGCATTCATGAAAACACCTCCTATAATTATATAAGCAAGCATACTAGAATATAAAGTAAAAAGAGTAATAATCGTTGCTATAATTTTTCCCTTCTTTCCTAAATATTTTTCACAATATCCCACAAGCCTGCCTTTATCTATTGTTCTAAGAGTTATTTCTCCATACATAAGATTTAAAATTATTGTAACAATTCCCAAAAGAACGATCAAAACAATAAAATATATAAATCCCGACTTGGATGCCACATACGGCAAAGAAAAAATTCCAACTCCAACTGATGTACCAATCATAGAAGATATGGCATATATATAATTTTTATTAAACATATTTTATATTAACTCAATTATTTTTATAAACGATACAAATAAATATTCCAATTCTCTTTGCCGTGCTTAATTATTTTTTCAGGTTCTAGGTTTTTAATTCTAAATGCATAAGAAATTATTCTAACGCCCTTTTTCAATTTCTGCTCTTGAAAATATTTTCCTAATTTTTGCATTAATCCAGGAGTCAAAAAACAGAAAATAACATCTGCTTCAGATAAATCTGCTTTGAAAAAATTTTGACATCTCACATTAATATTTTTTGATTTTTTTGAAAATTTAGCTCGAATTTTTGCCAACAAGTAATAAGGGATAACAAGTTCATAACCAACTCCAAAGCAATCATATTTTTCTACAGTTTTAACCAAAACGCGTCCCTCTCCACAACCAAGTTCATAAAAATTTTCACCAAGTTTAATATCGGCAAGTTTCACGGCCTTCTCTATCCCTCTTTTTGACGTTGGAATTGGTCCAACTGCAAGCATTGCGGGAAGACCGTGAATAAATATTATCAAACCAAATAAAAACAAAACTATCCAAATCACTGCAAATAAATCTAGCATTAATATTGTATAAAATTAATTACTCGGCAACATAAACCATATTCATCACATCTCCCTGCTCAATACTTGTGACAACATCCATACCCTCAAGCACTTTTCCAAAAACTGTATGTTTCCCATCAAGATGTGGCTGCGCTCTTTCTGTGACAATAAAAAACTGACTTCCATTTGTGTTGGGACCAGAATTCGCCATTGCCAAAGAACCAACTTCAACTTTGTGAGAATTAATTTCATCTTCAAATGAATATCCAGGACCACCAGTTCCATCGTTTGCCGGATTATCATCTTTGCTAAGCGGGT
>JAGLSJ010000063.1 GCA_023270095.1 Minisyncoccota bacterium | reverse complement strand
ATGAGCAACATATTGAGTTATTTGGATCAATTGAAAATACGAGAACAGCAAAGTTTGAGTTGATTGAATCTTTGCCAGATGATGGTTTCGCAATAATTAACGAAAAGATAAGAAATTATAAACCAGAAACAAAAATTCAGAATATTAAATATTTTTCAAAAAAACTTGCAAACGATATAGAATATAAAAAAGACTACATAGAATTTAAATATAAAGATCAAGCATTTAAAACAAATGTTTTAGGACAACATTATATTGAAAATATAATTTCTGCTATAATAGTGGCAAAGCACCTTGGAATGAATCTGGATGAAATCGCAAAGGCAGTGGAAAAAATCAAGCCAACTGAATATATGATGAGAAAATTAAATGGACCAAAAAATTCTGTTTTTATTGATGACAGTTATAGTGCCAATCCTGATGGAGTGGCGGCGGCATTGGATTATTTAGATGAAGCTTACGAGGATTATCGGAAAATCATTGTTTTTCCAGGAATAATTGAATTAGGTGACAAGAGTAAAGAAGTACATCAAAAATTATTTTATAGAATTAATACTGTTTGTGATAAGGCATATGTCTTGAATGATGTTTTAGAAAACACACCTCTAACCCCTCTTAAGAGGGGAATCGAAAAAAATAATTGTGAATTTGTTTTTGAAAATAATTTTGATAAAGTGACAGAAATGGTTAAAAAAGATTTAAATGAAAATACTGTTATTCTTTTTGAAAGTAGGGGAGCTGGTGTTGTGATGGGGAAAATAAAAAATGGATGACATATGTCATCCGCGAGGTCCTTTTATCTTATTTGAGATACTATTAATCTCTAGTGTTTTATTGGAGTTATTTTCAATTATTATTTTGTATATAGCCATACAGAATCCTATAATGAATACTGCATATCCTATCCAAAATAAAAGTTCGCTGGCAAATCCAAACGCCCAACTAAACATGCCTCCCTCCAATGAAAAAGTGTATACAAACCAATATTCCTTCTCATTTCTAAGAAATAAAAAGAATATTATTTGAATTGCAACACTCATGGATATAAAATACATTATATCTAACGAGTTTATGTCCATATTAGAACACCTCCTTATTCTTAATATAAGTTATTATAATTTTATGTCAATATTCAAAAAATTTCAACCAATCGCATCAGCGTTTGCACCAAATTATACGATTTGGGATTGTTTTTTGGCGGGGAAATATTTATTGCCTTGGAATTGGAGAAAGTTGCAAAAAGGAAAAAATACGAGAAAATTGGAAAGAAAATTTTGCGAATATATGGATTCACGTTGGGCGATAAGCTTTGACAGTGGAAGGTCTGGTCTTTATGCAATCTTGAAATGTCTTGGAATCAAGGATTATGATGAAGTTATTTTGCAAGCTTTTACAACAGTAGCGCTACCTAATATCATACAGTGGTGTGGGGCGAAACCTGTTTTTATAGATATCGAAGAGAAAACTTTAAATATCGATACCGAAAAAATAGAAGAGAAAATCACAAACAAGACAAAGGCGATTATTGTTCAGCATACTTTTGGAAATCCGTCGGAAATTAATAAGATAATGGCGATTGCTAGAAAACATAATTTATATATCATTGAAGATTGCGCTCATTCACTTGGTGCTGAATATAATGGCAAAAAAACGGGAACTTTCGGCGATGTTGGATTTTTTAGTTTTGGAAGAGATAAAGTTATTTCTTCTGTTTCAGGAGGGATGGTAATAACTGCAAATTCAGATCTTGGAAACAAAATCAAAGAATTCAGAAATCAAATGCCGTTTCCTAAAAAACCACTAATAATCAAACAGCTTCTTCATCCAATAATAACTTGTAAATCTCTTAGATTATATTATTTTTTTCATATTGGAAAAATAATGATGTTTGCATCCACTAAGCTTGGAATTATCACAAAAGCATATACAAAAGAAGAAAAGAGAAATAAAAAACCTGAAAATTTTCCCGCAAAAATGTCAAATGCGCTTGCAGAAATTGCACTACATCAAATGAAATTAATCGAAAAATTTAATAATCACAGAATTAAGATTGCAAATTTGTATAAAAGAAGTTTTGATAATAACCCAAGCTTCAAAGTTCCTGTCGGAGACTCTGACGAGGCAATAATCGTTTTACCAGAATCAACTTTTGAATCAAAAAATATATTTTTATGGTATACTGTGCTAGTAGATAATAAAAAAGAACTTATCAAAAAAGCCCGCAAAAAACATATAATTCTTGGAGACTGGTTTCCGCAAGCGGTTGGACCAATTGAAGTTGATGTTGAAAAATCTGGATATAAAAAAGGAAGTTGTCTGATTGCAGAAAAAGTAAGTTTGCAATGTGTTAATTTACCGACACATCATAATATTAATAAAAAAGATGTTGATAGAATCGTTAGTATTTTTGATAGATAAAAAAAGCGAAGGAGAAATTTTTCCTTCAACTTTAAAAATGTTTAGTTGTCAGTTGTTCTGGTGAACTTACGAAAGGTATATCAATGGGTTTTTCTTCTTTCTTATTAAAAGAATCTTTTCCATTATCTTCTTCTGGCAAAATTATTACCTCCTTGTTTAATTTTCCAGTTTAAATTGTTCTAACATGAAGTTCAGTGTTTGCTATTGTTGGCCAAAATTTTGTTTCTTGATCAACAAAATTTGTAATAGCGCTTATTGGTGTTTCTAGAATACCACCCTTATTCATTTGAGAACGAAGATCTAGGGGTGTTTTTCGAAGAATTCCTGTATAGCTTATATTCAATTAAACTCCTCCTATAGGTTCAACTTTTGATTAGTTTTTATTTTACTCCAATATAAGATATAGTCAAATTATTTAACTCGTGAAACTTAATTAAAATATGCAAATAGAAAAAATAATAGATAAATCGCAATGGGAAAATTTTGTCCAAACGAATAGAGATAATACATTTCTTCATTCTTGGAATTGGGGGGAATTTAACAAAAACACAGGCGAAAAAATATGGAGACTGGGAGTTTTTAATCAAAATGAACTTGTTGCAGTTGTATTTG
>JAGLSJ010000062.1 GCA_023270095.1 Minisyncoccota bacterium | reverse complement strand
CCAGAACCTCTGCCGTGATATGCAACAGCGCTCGGAGTATAAATTGTTTTCCAGTCAGCCAGCCTTAATCTCCAAGCCAAATCTACATCTTCTTTATATAAAAAGAAATTTTCATCAAAATATTCAAATTTATAATCCTTTTTTTCTCTAATTATAGGCAACTTCACATCTTCAAGAGCCGATTTTCGATATATTGGAACCGCGCCATCTGCTCCAAAAACTTCATTTTCTTTTTCAAACTGACCCTCATCTGCATCTCCCTGTCCGATACAAACGATTCTTCGATTTTTAAGTATCATCAAGCCAACGGTATCAATCACATTCAAATCAGGATTTTCCTTGCTCTTGTTTAATTCATTTTTATCAAAATCATAACGCAAAAGCTTTCCTTGCACCGCCCCAACTTTGGAATTATCAAATAATTTTATTGCATTTTCAACATAATCTGATTTCAACAAGGCGTCAGAGTTTAGTAATAATACAAATTCCCCATTTGATTTTCTAATTGCTTGATTATGAGGTTTCCCAAAACCATCATTGTTCTCATTTTTTATATAAACAACTTGAGGCTTTATTGTTTGAAATCCCACTTTTTCTGCAATTGCTTCCCTTTCTTGATTCCATTTTTCCACTTTACTTCCAATCTCTTCTCTTGTTCCATCTATAGAAAGATTATCTGTAATAATAATTTCTAAATTAGGATAATTTTGTTTGATTGCTGATTCAATTGCTTTGAAAATAAATTTTCTATCATTATAGTTTATTAAGCTAATTGTGACTATCGGATACTTTTGCATATGGATTTTATATTATTGATTTTTATCTTCTCTGTATTATAATAGTATATAAATAGTCATATATCAAGAAGATATAATTAATTATGTAATTTACTAAATACAATAAATGAAAAAATATACAATTTATATATCGCTAGTTTGGCTTGTTTTATGTTTGGTTACAATTTTAGTATTTTATAAAGACTTGGATTATCTGCGATGGATTGATATTCCAACTCATTTTGTAGCAGGGATAATGCTTGGTGCTATTTCATTTATTATTAGTAAAAAAAATGTTAGAAAAACTATTATTCTTTCTTTTTTAATTTTCATTGCTTGGGAATTTTTTGAAATTGCAGCAGCAACGACCTCAGAAAAAGAGTTTGTGATAAATATTTTCAGCGAACCAAAATCAAATCGAATTCAAGATATTTTTGTGGACACCCTAGGACTTTGTTCTTTCTTTTTAATTTATAGAAAATATCAAGCTAAACGCAAAATTGAATATATGTCCGAAACATAAAACGAAATCCTGAACGATTTAAGTGTTGACATAATATTATTTTCGAGATATCTTGTAGTAAATGTAGGAGGAGTAAAATGAAAATAAATAGATTAAAAACAAAAGCATTTCTAAAAGTTTTTAAGCCTTGTTTTGGAGTAATTACTTTCATAATCTTCTTACTAGTAATAACTTCGACATGTAATGCAAATAGTGCAATTAGCATGATTATACCAGCATTAATTGTCTCAATTATAACAGCAATATTGCTAACTGAATTCTTGCTAAAAACATTTAAACATGACATTCGACAATAGTTCGGATGCTTTTTTTATTGACAAAAACATAACTATCAAATACCATACACCTATCGAATCTTTAAAAGGAGGAATTCTTTGACAGTAGGACTAATAATATACAGTTTTATCGTTTTTGTTATTTTATCTTTGACAACATTAAAGATAAAGCCAGCGTGGCTAGACAATGATACTACAGGAAAATTTATTGTATTTGCTATAATAGCAACAGTTTCATTTTGTATAGCTGTAGCATTGATAAACGCTCAGGAATTGGCAACATCAATTATGACATTAGCCGTGACAATATTGGGTAATCAAGGCATTCAAACAATGATCGTATTATTACTATTTGCAGCCCTAGCAGCAGCCACATCAAATAATATAAAAAAAGAAAGCTAATTGTCTTTTTTTATGAATACCCGCTCAAAACTCTTGAGCGGATTTTATTATTATTATAATAAATATCCTTTATAAAAAAACGGATTAAGAAACCCGTTTTTTTATTTAATCATTTTTTCTACAACTTCTCTACCACCCCACAACTGAATTTTCTCCGATGATAACTTTTTTACCTCTTGGCAGATTATCTTCTCCTGAAACGATAGAAGCATTTCTACCAATAACGCTATTTACAATTTTTTCCTTTGTATAAATGTTTACATTATCCATTACCAACGAATGTTCAATTTCTGTGCCATTAAGTTCAGACACATTTCCAATCGATGTATATGGACCAACATATGAATCCTTGATCAAACATCCTTCGCCAATTGAAACTGGACCACGAATCAAAGTTTTTCCAATAATCCTTGTACCTTTACCGATTTTGACATTACCTTCAACTTTTGCATTACCAACAATTTCTCCTTCCATAAATTCTTGTCTTTTTTCAAAAACACAATTCTGAAGGACAAATTTATTTCCCTCCAACAAATCCTCTGGCTTGCCTCTGTCTTTCCACCATTTATCAATCTCTTGATAATCCAACTTCAAATTACTATTGATATAATAATTATGAATATCGGAAATTTCATATTGTCCCCTGTCGGAAATTTCAATCGAATCCATCGCTTTGAAAGCATTTTCGTCATAAATATAAACTCCCGTAACAGCAAATTCACTTTTTGGATGCATCGGTCTTTCTTCCACACTAACGATTTTTCCATCTCTGATTTCTGGAACTCCAAATCTTTGAGGACAATCAACTTTTGCAAGCAAGAGAAGTGCATTTAATTTTTCTTCAAAATATCGATTAACGAGATCTGCAATATTATAATTGATAACATTATCTCCAAGATACAAAATGAAAGGTTCATTATTAATATAATCACGCGCCGTCATAATAGCGCTTCCAAGTCCTGTCATTTCCTTTTGAATAATATATTCAATCTCAACTCCCCATCGCGAGCCATCTCCAACAACTTGTTTTAGAAGTGAATCCTTTTCGCTTATAATTATACCAATCTGATCAATTCCAGAATTCACGAGATTTTCAATCGAATAAAAAATCA
>JAGLSJ010000061.1 GCA_023270095.1 Minisyncoccota bacterium | reverse complement strand
ATAATGGAACATAAACAATTTGTATCGGCAATTGAGCAGATATGTGAAGAAAAGGGAATCTCAAAAGAAAAGGCTATTGAAATAGTAGAGGCTTCTTTGGCGGCTGCTTATAAAAAGGAATATGGGAAAAAAGGACAAATGATTAAGGTTAATTTTGATGCAATATCAGGAGGCATGGAGGTATTTCAAATCAAAGTTGTTGCCAATGAAGATGAAGAGATCGATGAGGATGAAGATGAGGTTGTAGAAGATGAATTTGATGAAAATGGAGAAAAAATTATCAAAAAGAAATTTAATATTGATAAGAACATAACTGTTGAAGAAGCAAAAGAATACAAGAAAAATCCTGAAATTGACGAGGAAATTGAAATTCCATTGCCTGCTAAAGATGACTTTGGCAGAATTGCAGCTCAGACTGCCAAGCAAGTAATGATTCAAAAAATAAGAGAAGCAGAAAAGGAATCAATTTTTGATGAGTTCAAGGACAAGGAAGGAGAAGTTGTCAATGGTGTTGTGCAGAGAATTGAAGGAAGGAATGTTTTTATAGATATTGGAAAAGCTGTTGGTGTTCTTTATCCAGCGGAGCAGATTGCTGGAGAGAGATATAATATTGGACAAAGACTTAAGGTGTTTATTGTAAGAATTGACAGAGAAGCAAAAGAAGCAAGTCTTATTCTTTCAAGAACAAATTCGGAAATTATTCGAAAGCTTTTTGAACTTGAAGTTCCAGAAATATTTTCAAAAACAGTGGAAATCAAGTCCATTGCTCGTGAAGCTGGTTCAAGAACAAAGGTGGCAGTATTTTCCAATGAAGATGGCATAGATCCAGTTGGTTCTTGTGTTGGTCAAAGAGGTTCAAGAATTCAAACAATTATAAATGAGCTTGGCGGAGAAAAAATTGACATTACGGAGTGGAGTGATAATTCGGACAAATTCATACATAATGCATTGTCTCCTGCAAAAGTTGTTCATCTTGATATTGATGAAGAAAAAATGCATGCTGTTGCTTTTGTTGAAGAAGATCAGCTTTCTCTTGCGATTGGGAAACAAGGACAAAATGTTCGTTTGGCTGCAAAATTAACTGGTTGGAAAATTGATATTTTAGAAGATAAGAAAAAAGAAAAAGATGGGGATAGTACAGAAATTGATAAAGAAGACAAAGAAGAAACTACAGAAAAGACTGAAGGAAAAAATGATGTTTCTGAGGAAGCTGAAGTTGAAAAAAAGGAAAGCGTTGAAAAAGAATCTGAAAAGAAAGATGAAAAAAAGAAAGCAAAAAAAGCAAAGAAACAAGACGATGATAACGAAGAGACAAAAAAATCAGATGATAAAGAAAAGAAAAAGAAAGCAAAAAAAGGATAATGAAAAGAATTGTTAAATTGCTGTATTGATAGACTACTAGATAATTTGATTTACAAAATACTATTTAAATGTCATCCCGAAATGAGCCTCAGCGATTGAGGGATCTGAAAACATAATAAATGAGCTAAATTATGTTTATAGATCCCTCGTCGTTATCACTCCCACGGAATGACAAATTTATAAGTAATGTTAGCGGATTAAAAGTTCTTTATATTTGTTTAATTTAATTAATATGAAAAATAAAATAATTTCAATTGGACATAAAAATCCTGATACAGATTCTATTTTATCTGCAGTTTTGGTTTCAAGATTTGGAAAAAAGATATTTGGAGTTGAAATTGAGGCTGTTATAGCTGGGGATGTTAATAATGAAACAAAATTTATTCTTGAAAAGTTGAAGATAAAAAAACCGAGAATTCTAAAAGTAATAAAAAAAGAAACTATTGTTCTGGTAGACACAACAGAACCGAAGCAAATTATTGACGGACTAACGGAAGATAATTTAATGGCAATTATTGATCATCATAATCTTGGTGGATTGAAATCGTCAAAGCCGATTTTCACGCGTGTTGAGGCAATTGGATGTACAGGTTCTGTGATATATAAAATTCTGAAGGAAAAAAATATTAGAATTGATAAGACATCAGCTATATTAATAATTACTTGTATTATTTCTGATACATTGAATTTTAATTCTCCGACAAGCACTGTTGATGATAAAAAAATATTCAGAGAATTAAATAAAATTGCAAAACTGGATATGAAAAAATTTGTTGGTGAATTATTTTTTGCTAAATCAAGCTTGAAAGGAATCTCCGTAAATGATATAATTAGCAAAGATTACAAGCAGTTTGATATGGGAAAGTATAAAGTTGGAATTGGTGTTTGGGAAACTACAGCTCCCGAAACTGTTAATGTTCAAAGGGATAAAATTATTAAATCTCTTGTAAAGAAAAAGAATCAGGAAAAAATGGATTATATGTTTTTTTCGGTAGTGGATATTGTCAAAAATAATTCTGATTTATATATTATTGGAAAAGAAGAACAAGGATTGGCTAAAAAAGTTTTTTCAGGAAATATAAAAGAAGGTCTAATGTTTTTAAAGGGAGTAGTTTCTAGAAAAAAACAATTAGTTCCGCCATTGATGAATAAATTAAGAAAATAAATAAAAAATTAACAATAAAAAATAATGAAAAGTGAAATTAAGGATTTAGAGAAGTCACAAAAAGAAATTATAGTAGAAATTTCTACAGAAGAAATGGAGAAATATATGGAGAAAGCTTTGGAAAAAATGTCAAAAAATGTCAAAGCTGATGGGTTTCGTGCAGGAAAAGTTCCGAAAGATGTTGCTAAAAAACAAATTGGAGAGTTGGCTCTTTTTGAAGAAGCAACACATGAAGCTATCGAGAGTTCATATTTAAAAATTATTGAAGAAAATAAATTAAGTCCAATTGGACATCCAAAGGCTGATATTACAAAATCGGCTCTCGGAAATCCTTTAGAATATAAGATTATAATTTCTGTGCTTCCAGAAGTAAAGTTGGGTGATTATACAAAAATTTCTGGAAAAATTGAAATTAAAGAAATCGAAAAAGGAAGAGTTGAAAAAGAATTAGAGATGCTTCAGAAGAAAAGAGCAAAATATATCACTAAAGATACAAAAGCTGAAAAAGGAGATCGTGTGGAAATTGATTTTGAATCAAGAGTTGGTGGTGTAAAAATTGAAGGAGGAGAAAGTAAAAATCATCCTTTAATTATTGGAGAGGGGAAATTCATCCCCGGATTTGAAGATAATCTAGTTG
>JAGLSJ010000060.1 GCA_023270095.1 Minisyncoccota bacterium | reverse complement strand
TTAGATTTGCAACTATAAGAAGAAAATTGGTGTGATGAACTTGGTGTAATGTTAATAAAAAACAATTAGAGTATGTCTAATTGTTTTTTTATAAAAATATGTGAACAATTCTATCTTTTATCTTTAATTTTATTTAACAATTTCTGAACTTCACCCAAACTTTCTTCATCATAGATTGAAACAGGAATAACGTTGGGACTTATTTTTTTTAACTCTTTCATTTTTTTAGCAATTTCTTTTTCATCTATTAAATCAATTTTTGTAAAAAAAATGTATTCTTTTTTTTGTGAGACAGCTTTTTCATATTCTTGTAATTCATTTTTGATGATTTCGTAATCTTTTTTCAAATTATCAGATTCGGCTGAGATACAATGAATCAAAATTTTTGTTCTTTTTATGTGACGAAGAAATTTGATTCCCAAGCCTTTGCCCTTTGAAGCCCCTTCAATCAGTCCTGGAATATCAGCTAATATCATTCCATAATAATCTCCAAGATTTGGTTCGAGGGTTGTGAAATGATAGGCGGCAGTTTTGGCATTGGCTTTTGTGAGAGCATTAAGTAAACTTGATTTTCCAGCGCTTGGAAGTCCGATAAATCCAATATCTGCAATCATTCGGAGTTCTAGAAGGAAATTAAAAAATTGTCCTTCTTTACCTTCTTCGCATTCTCGTGGAGTTGTATTCGTGCTTGATCTGAAGTGCCAGTTTCCTTTTCCTCTTTTTCCTCCTCGAGCTAATAATATTTTTTCTCCCACTTCCATAATTTCAAAATCTCTTCCATTGTCAAGATTATGAGCTACTGTTCCTACTGGAACTTTGAGAATCAAGTTTTCTCCTCTCGCTCCTTCAAGCAGTTTTGTTTTTCCATCTACTCCATCTCCTGCAAAGAATTCTTTTTTAAATCGGAATTTATTGAGCGCGGATAAATTGGAAATTCCTTCGATATAAACATTTCCACCGTGGCCACCATCTCCACCAGTTGGTCCTTTCTCATTTTTGATTTTGCTAAAAGACACATGGCCATCTCCACCTTTTCCACCTTTGATTTGAATTTTGATTTCGTCTACTATCATATTGTATTTATATTAAAACTATCTTTTTTATTAAATCATTTTTTCTGGGGTATAGTATAGTATTAAATTTTAAAGTTGTTTTGTCAATACTTAATGGGTTTTATTTCTGACAATTTTCGCAATATCTTGTTGCTCTTCCAGCAACTTTGATTTTCTTGATTGATTTTTTGTGGCAATTTTGACAAGTCTCTTTTTCTTTTTGATATACTTTGAGAAATTTTGAAAAATTTCCTTTTTTGCCATTTGAATCAATGTAGTCACTAAATGAAGTGCCACGATTTTTTATTGCGAGGTTAATAATTTTGATGATTGAATTATATAATTTTTTGACTTCTTTGTCATTTAATTCTCCAGTTATTCTGTTTGGTTGCAATCTAGCCTTAAAACAAATTTCATCGGCATAGATATTTCCAATTCCAGTAATTATTTTTTGATCAAGAAGTGCGGATTTTAAGTTTCTTCTTCTATTTTTTAATAGACTTTTTAACTTTTTAAAGGTAAAATTTTTATCTAGGATATCTATTCCCATTTTTTTCAATGCTATATCTTTTTCTTTCTCGGTTGTAATTTGTAAATATCCAAAACGACGAGTATCGTTGAAAAATAATTGTGAGTTGTCATTAAAAGTGAAAACTACTCTTGTATTTTTTGCAATTTTTATATCAGTATCACAACATAAAATTTGTCCAGTCATTCGTAAATGAATGAGTAGATATTTTTCATTTTCTTTGATTTTTAAAATGAGAAGCTTTCCTTTTCTGGTTATGCTTTTAATAGAATTATTTTTCAGAGTTTTTGTGAAATAGGTAGGACTATTTTTGATGGAGTTTTTTTGGATAACTCTAATGTCAATTATTTTTTTGCCAATAATCTTTTTCTCAAGATCTCTTCTAATTGTTTCAACTTCTGGAAGTTCGGGCATAATTATACTATTATTTGATATAATCTTAATAATTATTTTCCAAGATAATAGGTTGCGTGTTTAATTGTTAGTAGCCAATTTTTGTATTCCGTTTTTATAAATTTTTTTAGTTCTAAATCTCCATAATATCATCAATATTAGCATCAAGTGCTTCCGCGATTGCTTCAATGTCTTGAATTGAAACTTCTTCAAGTTTCCCAGTTTCAATTTGTATAATTGTGTCATAATCAATTCCTGCAAGCACCTCAAGATCTTCGTGTGAAATACCTTTAAGATTACGATATTTCCGAACATTCTGAGCGATTTTGAGGTTTAATTCTTTATTTTTTGTCATATATTTAAGGTTAGTCTAATTACTCTGTATAGATATGCTAACATAAATTTATTCTTCTCACAATGAATTTTTTGCGGCGAAAAGTGGATATTTATTTGGATTTATTTTTGTATAATTATTTAAATATTGGTATAATAATATTAAATTAAAGTGTAGTAATAATTTGTATAAGAAAAAAATTTATGAACAACGATGAAATCACATGCCAAACAGATTCTAATAAAAATGTCATAGACAAAGAGGTTTATGAAAGGGAGCTACAAATGTGCAAAAAGCTTTCGCAAGAAAATGGCGGAAAGTGCGCTTGGGGAGTTTGCCAAGATTGTGGAGTGATTCCATTTCTGCACAAACTTCATAAAGGAGAATTGTTGGAAGACCCTAAAGAAATCAAAAAAGCGAAAAGTGGGGTTGTGGGATAGATTTATAGGCCTGTCTAGATGTAAGAGAATGAAGATTCTGAATTAAATTCAGAATGACAAAATAATTTATATTTTTAATTTAAATCAATTAAATATTTTATAAAATAAAAAACAGCGATGAGCTGTTTTTATTATTTTGGGAAATCTTGATAAGCTATTAAAGTTGTACTTTTAAAGTTTATTTTCTGAATTAAATTCTGGATTCCCGTATTCACGGGAATGACAAAATTTGTATTTTTCAGAGATTTTTTTATTTTGCTGAAGCCGACTTAGGATAAATTCCTTGAAAGTGAAGAGCGTTGTTGCTTATTTCTAATGAATCGATTTTGAAATCTGTCATTTTTGATAGTTGTTGACTGAGTAAGAGGTTTAAAGTATCTTCTCCCTGTTTGATATATTTGTCAGGAATTGAGAGAATTCCGAGTTCAATTTTTTCAATTTCTACGCTGATTTTTGAAGATCCACTTTTGAAAATACTTCCAGAAG
>JAGLSJ010000059.1 GCA_023270095.1 Minisyncoccota bacterium | reverse complement strand
TTGGCGATATTATTTTTTCCTGTAAAGCAGCTGAGCCAATTGCCATCTTAAAAGTTGAACCAGGAGGATACTCTCCAGCAATTGATCGATCAAAAAGCGGATTTGTTTTATCATCAATCAGCTGATTATATTCTGAATTGCTAATTCCTTTTGCAAAGAGATTATTGTCATATGAAGGATAGTTCACAAGAGCCAAGACTTCACCATTTTGAGGATTAATCACCACAACAGATGCACCAGCTTCAGTATCCAACTTTTCAGTCATTGCTGACAACTCATTATATATTTTCTTTTGTAACTCAATATCAACATTTAAAACTAGATTATTTCCAGACTCAGAACTTTCCTTTCTAATCGTTTTAATTTCTCTACCAAAAGAATTCACTTCAATTTCTTCTTTCCCATATTCTCCGCGAAGCCAAGGTTCATAAAATAATTCTAAACCATTCTTCCCTACAGTATCAGTTAAATAATAATCTGGATATTTTTCTAATTCTTTTTCGCTTATTCTTCCGCTATAACCAATAATATTTGAAATATATTTACCATCTACATAATTTCTAATTGAATTTTTTTCCAAACTCACTCCATCTATTTTTTTGATTTGTTCTTCGATAATAAGCGCTTTATCTTTCTCAATATTTTCTATAACCAAAAATGGCTGATAGGAATATGGATTTGCCTTATTTATCTTTTCCCTAATTTCACTTTCACTTTTTTCTGTTATAATTGAAAGTTCGCTTATTTTTTCATTAAGATTATTTTTGTTTTTGTAAAAATCATTTGGGATTATAACTAAATCAAAAATTGGAACATTAAAAATAAGTTGGATTTGATTTCTATCGTATAATATTCCTCTTAAAGATTTTACAGCAATAACCCTTTTATAATTATTTTCAGAAATTTTCGAATATTCACCACCCTTTAATATTTGCAAATAAAATACTTGTGCTATAAAAATTAAAAAAACGAAGAAAAATAATTTTTTTATTATTTTCAAATTTTTGTTATCAAGCGATATTTCCATATTATGATCATCTTCTGCATTAAGATCTAAAAAAAGCTCTTCGACATCAAGAGATTCTGCTTCTTTACTTTTAATAAAATATTTATTCTTCATTCTTTTGCAAAATAAAATATGTTAGCGGATAGATAAAAATAAGAGTAAAAATTATCTGAAAAACAACTATGTAAAAAAGTTGATTAAAAAAATACAAGATATTTTGAATTTTATTTATATTAATTAATATAATATAAACTATATTATATGTTAAAATTCCAACAATGGAAATAAAAAATAAATTAAAAGAATATATTTTTTTTAAAAGCAAAGTGCTTAAAACAGAAACAACAAAAACCATCAGAATAATACTAACAATAGTTGATCCAAAATAAATATCAGAAAATATCTCCAAAATAAATCCGACAATAAAAGAAATGTAAAAAATCAAGGAAGACCTATCTACAATCGAACCTGCTAATAGCATAATTATAACAAAATTTGGTATGAAGTTTTGAAAAAACTGAGATACAAAAGTAACCTGCATAAAAACTGCAACTATCAACAAGAATACAAATATTTTAATTCTCAATTTTTTATCAATCATTTTTAATAATAAATACTTTCTCGACTTTATTAAAATCTACAAAAAGCTCCAATTCTGCCGTTTTAAAAATTTTATTCGCTGCTTCTTCTATATTTGAAATTTTTCCAATAACAAGACCTTTTGGAATTTTATTTTCTAAACCTGAAGTAATAACAAGATCTCCTTCAACGAGATTTTCAGACTGATTTATCATTTCTAATTTTATTCCCGTCGCATAACTTCCTTTTGAAATTCCATTAGAGCGAGTTTTTTGAGTTATAGAATTAATTGAGCTTTCAGAATCAGTAATCAACATAATGCGAGAATAGCTCTCAAAAACTTCAACAACTTTTCCAATCAAAATTCCTCCCGAAGCAATGACTGGATAGCCTTCTTTAATTTCTTGTCTTTTACCTAAATTAACAATTATATAATCTCCAAAATTATCCGGGCCCCTGCCTGTTATATCTCCCATCGCCAAATTTAAACAATTTTCGTCAAAACAACTATTTTGAGAAAAATTCAATTGCTTTCTTAATATATCATTTTCAATCTTCATTTCTTCAAGCTGTAAAATTTTATAATTCATTTCCAGATTTTCTTTTTTAAGTTTCATGTTTTCATTCTTAAATTCATCAATACTTTTCAGAGTATCAACAAAAAAACCTAATTCATTTGACGTGCTTTGAAATATTTTTGAAATTGAATTTACAGAATGAGCAGTGAAACTTTTTACTTGATATAAATATCCAAATTTATTCAAAAAAATTAGCAGCACAATAACTACTAACAAAAAAATAAAATCTCTAATTTTTTTATTAATCTCTTTTTTCATATAAAAATGAATTCTAATTTATTGTTAAGAATCTTAAATTATAAAACATAGAACAAAGAATTTTCAAATATCACAGAAATAGATTATCATACCAATCAAATCAATTGAAAATATTAAAAATAAAACAGAGCTCTCTATTAAATTTAATTTTATAAAGAATTAATCTGGTGTTTTTTCATTCCCCATTGAAAGCAATACCTCTTGTAATTTTTCTATGTCTTCTAAAACAATTCCTGCTCCACGAGCAACAGCAGTTAAGGGATCATCAGCTACTCTTACTGGCATTTTTGTTTGTTCGCTAATTAACTTATCGAGACCTCGCAACATTCCACCACCACCAACCAAAACAATTCCACTGGTCATTATATCAGCTATAATCTCAGGAGGAGTTTCTTCTATAGTGGCTTTTATATTGTCGATTAAAATTTTTACTGAACGAGACAAAGCCCTACGAACTTGTTCGTCATTTATTACAACCTCCTTCGGAAGACCTGTTACTAAATCACGCCCTCTCATTGCCATTTCCATTTTTTCATCAAGAGGATATGCAGAACCAATTGAAATTTTTATATTCTCAGCGGTTTTTTCTCCTAAAAGTAAATTTGCTTCATCTCTAGCAAACTGAATAATATTTTCATTCAGCTCATCTCCAGCAATTCGAAGACTCCTGCTAGAAACAATTCCACCAAGAGAAATCACTGCCACTTCCGTTGTTCCTCCCCCAATATCAACAATCATATTTCCAGAGGCATCTTGAATAGGAAGTCTCACTCCAATTGCTGCTGCCATTGGCTCTTCGATTAAATATGCTTCCCTTG
>JAGLSJ010000058.1 GCA_023270095.1 Minisyncoccota bacterium | reverse complement strand
CAAAATTGGAAGGAGAAAAAGATTACACGGTTGATGAGAAAATGAGAGCGGTTAGTTTGACTGATGAAGGAATTGAAAAAGTTGAAGGAATATTAGGGATGGATAATATTTATAATGAAGGGGGAATTATGCTTGTTCATCATCTTGAGCAGGCTTTGAAGGCGGAAATTTTGTTTAAAAATGATAAAGATTATGTTGTGAAGGAAGGCGAGGTTGTGATTATTGACGAATTTACTGGAAGACCGATGCCAGGGAGAAGATTCAGCGAAGGACTTCATCAAGCAATTGAAGCCAAGGAAAATGTGAAAGTTCAAAAAGAAAGTCGAACTTTGGCAACGATAACTTTTCAAAACTATTTCAGGATATATGATAAGCTTTCGGGAATGACTGGAACGGCTGTGACGAATGCCGAAGAATTTTCTCGTGTATATGAGCTTGATGTTTTGTCAATTCCACCGAACAAAACGATTACAAGAATAGATTCAAATGATTCTATATTTAAGACAGAAAACGGGAAATTTTTGGCGTTGATTCAAGAAATCAAAGAGCGTCATGAAAAAGGACAGCCTGTCTTAGTTGGTACAATTTCAATTGAAAAATCAGAAGTTCTTAGTCAAATGCTTACTAAAGAAGGAGTTAAGCATCAAGTTTTGAATGCAAAATTTCATGAGAAAGAGGCTTTGATCATTTCTGGAGCCGGACAAAAAGGAGCAGTAACGATTGCGACGAATATGGCAGGAAGGGGAACTGACATCAAGCTTGACGAAGGAGTTGAGAAATTGGGAGGCCTTTGTGTTTTTGGGACAGAAAGGCATGAGGCAAGAAGAATTGATAATCAGCTTCGAGGAAGGTCAGGAAGACAAGGGGAGTCAGGGAAAACTCAATTTTATGTATCAATGGAAGATCATCTGATGCGCGTTTTTGGGTCAGACAAAATGAAAATGGTAATGGATAAATTGGGTATCGCAGAAGATATGCCTATTGAAAATGCTTTTATTTCAAAGTCAATTGAGAACGCTCAAACTAAAATTGAAGGATATAATTTCGATATCAGAAAACATGTGCTTGATTATGATGATGTTATGAATCGTCAAAGAGAAGTAATTTATAAAAGGCGTAGAGAAATTCTTGGAATTACAGAAAATTTGGAAAAAGGTGAAAAGGAGATTAATAAAGATAATTTTCCAGAACTTTTGCAATTGAAGGAAAAAGTTTTGGAGATGTTTGAAAATCAATCTCAATATATTGTTTCAGTTCATAGCGTTGACAAGCGAAGTGCTTGGGATGTCAAAGGAATTTTGGAAGCCGTTCACAAAGCTGTTTCTGTTAATGGTGATTTTGAGAAAAAAATCAAAGATATAATTTTTTCAGATAAGTCTGATGAAGAAGCAAGAAGCTTGCTGACCGATTTAGTTTTTTCAGTTTTATCTGATGCTTATAACAAACGAGAAGATGAAGTTGGCTTTGAAGCTATCAGACAAATTGAAAAAATGGTTTTGCTCAGAAGCATTGACATTCTTTGGATGGAACATCTTGATTCAATGGATAGTTTGCGAGATAGTATTGGTCTTCAGGGTTATGGGCAAAAAGATCCTCTTGTGGAATATAAAAAAGAAAGTTATCGAATGTTTCAATCGCTGATTGGCGCAATTGAAGAAAATGTAATTTCTTCGATTTTTAAAATTCAAGTTGTGAAAAAAGTGAAATCTCCAATGGAAAATCAGAATATCAAAACAAGTGGCGGGGGAGAAGAATCAAATGAATCAGCTCCTGAAATTGTCAAAAAAATAGGTCGCAACGAACCTTGCCCTTGCGGGAGTGGGAAGAAATATAAAAAGTGTTGTGGAAAGTAGATATTTTAATATTTTTGAATTACGAAGTATTAGTTTGTCATTTCGTGGGAGCGTAGCGACGAGAAATCTATAAACATAATTTAACTCATTTATTATATTTTTCAGATCTCTCAATCGCTTTCGCTCATTTCGAGATGACAATTTTATAGTATTTTGTAGTTTAAAATAATATGTTAGCATTTTAACAAAAGAACTTGTCATTCCTGCGGAGGCAGGAATCCAGTGTTGCAATAAATTTAAAAAATATGGAAGATGTAATCATAAAAATAGCAATAAAAATAATAGCGGAAATAAGTAGACCATTGGTTTGGATAAAAAAATTTTCGTTTGAAATGAAATTTAAATCTGTAAATTTTGGATTTGACAATGCTTATCAGAAAAAGAATTTTAGAAAGACAGAAGTGCTGTATTGTTTCGTATGTGGAGATAATGGCAGGGCAACACCACTTGTATATGATTCTGGGTATGGTGAATGGGACCATAAATGTCAAATTTGTGAAAAGACGTTTAATATGTATAAAGAAATAAAAGTTGATTTTTATAGAAGGTAATATAATTAGATTATAAATAAAAGATGAATAAGAAAAAACAAACATTTTCAATTTCAGGGGTCATAAGGGTAGTATTATTATTTGCGATAATTATTCTAATATTTCTATTAGTGATAGGGATTTATGATAAAAAGTCTTTTCCAATGCAACATGAAAAAGAAATTAAGAAATGGGAGGAAATTGTTGAAAGAAGTTGTACTATTCCGTGCGTAAGTGAAATAAAAGAACAAGATAAATTATGGGGATCGATGAGAGATTTCAAAGAAAGAGAATTAGAAAATTTAAAATCAAGCAAAACAAGTAAATATGCAGACAAACTTATAGAATCAATAGAAGAAGAGTTAAATGCTAAAACAAAATTGTATTGCAGAGATGAAGAATGTAGCTTGTCTAATCCATGTAAAATTGATTCGACAAAATGTATTATAGACAAATCAAATCTTTCAAGCATTAAAGATGAAAATCCTCCATCGATTTTTTATTATTATGGTAAAATAATAGAATATGTAATAGGATTTATATCAAAGAATTTTGTTGTTTTTATGTTTTCTGTAATCTTAATTATTCTTTCATTTATTTTATTTGAAATTCACAAACTAAAAAATAAAAATAACATTCATTGAGATAAATTGGATTCCTGCCTCCGCAGGAATGACAATGTTTGTTTTGTGAAATTAGTAATAGATAAAATATAAAACACGGAAGATCCTGAACTAAATTTAGGATGACAATATTCTAAGCGGGAACGGATTTGTAATCCGTTTTCGATGTCTTGAAAATAAAAAAACAAGTCTAGATTTATTTTTTGTCTAGAACTTGTAAAATTTACCATTCGTCTTCATTCTCTTTCTCTTCTTCTGAAGGGAATGGATTCATACAAGAGAAAAGACTTTTTTTTGGGCTGAAAGGGTCAAATTCATCAGCTAGCTTGCCCATAATTTATCACCTATTTGTATTG
>JAGLSJ010000057.1 GCA_023270095.1 Minisyncoccota bacterium | reverse complement strand
TCTTGGTTGATAGGGTAAAATCTCTTGGATTTAAATATGCAACTAAATCTGGTTTGAGTTGGGGTATGGATGATGTGAAAATACCTCCTTCAAAGGACAAGCTTTTCAAAGAAGGAGATAAGGCGATTGATGAACTTCGAGAACAATATGAAGATGGTTTGTTGACAGAAAACGAAAGAAGAGTGAAATCAATTGAAATTTGGAATGACATAAAAGATAAAATTGGGCAAGAAATTCCAAGTACTATTGGAGAAGAAAGTTCAGTAGCATATATGATTAATTCTGGAGCAAGAAGTAATTGGGCTGTCATCACTCAGATGGGTGGTATGAAAGGTTTGGTTGTAAATCCATCTGGAGAAACAATTGAACTTCCAATTAAGAGTAGCTTCAAAGAAGGATTTAATGTGTTGGAATATTTTATCTCAACTCATGGAACTAGAAAAGGAATGGCAGATACTGCACTTCGAACTTCAACTGCAGGATATCTAACTAGGAGACTTGTTGATGTTGCTCAAGATGTGATTATTCACGATGTTGATTGTCATGATGACGAAGGAACGGAAGTTGTAGCAAACGAACATCTTGATATTGGACGAACAATTTCTATGAGACTCAGAGGAAGAACTGCTTTAAAGGATATTAAGGATCCAAAAACGAAAAAAATAATTGTCAAAGCTGGAGTCCAAATTCACAAAAAAGATGCTGATGCGATTGAAAAAGCTGGCATTGAAAGAGTTTGGGTGAGAAGCATTATCAAATGTAAATCCAAAAGAGGAGTTTGCCAAACATGTTATGGATATGATCTTGGTAAAAATCGATTAGTGGAAGTTGGTTCAGCAGTTGGAATTGTGACTGCGCAAGCTATTGGAGAACCAGGAACACAGCTAACAATGAGAACATTCCATAGTGGAGGAGTTGCCGGAAAAGATATTACTCAGGGTCTTCCTCGAGTTGAGGAAATCTTTGAAGCTCGAATTCCAAAAGGTAAAGCCTTGATTGCTGAGGTTGACGGAAAAGTTCAAGACATTGAAGAGACAGCAGATTCAAGAATTATTCATATCAAATTTAAGCCTAAAGCAGAAGAAATTGTTGATAAGGAAAAAGTTGAAGATGTCAAAAGCTATGTAATTGACAAAGATACTTCAATTTTGGTTAAAAAAGGAGAACTTGTATTGGTAGGACAGCAACTTGTTGAAGGGCATATTGATATTCATGAGTTATTTGAGATGAAGGGAATTGAAGCTATTCAAAAATATATTACCAAAGAGATACAACAAGTTTATACTTCTCAAGGAGAAGGAATCGATGACAAGCACATTGAAATTATCATTAGACAGATGCTTTCTAGAGTGAAAGTCAAAGATCCAGGAGATACCAATTTGTTGATTGGAGATGTGATTGAAAAAGCCCAATTCCTTGAAAATAATGAAGCAATTGAAAATGAAAACAAGGAGAACAAGTCTGTAACGGACAAGATTAAAGAGGTTGCAATTGTTGAGCAGCTTTTGCTTGGAATTACAAAAGCATCTTTGACTACAGAAAGTTTCTTGTCTTCCGCGTCGTTTCAGGAAACAGCTCGAGTTTTGATTGGCGCTGCTACTACTGGAAAAGAAGACAGGCTTCGAGGTTTGAAAGAAAATGTAATCATCGGAAGATTGATTCCATCTGGAACGGGATATTTCAGAAATATTGATAAGAAAAAAGAAGAAATTGTAGATTAAATTTAAATTTTTTAAGATATAAAAAAACAGCTCTTGTAAAAAGAGCTGTTTTTTTTATTAAATTATTTATGACAATAAAAAAGTTGTCATTGCGAGGGCAATCAGCCCGTGGCAATCCCGTAACCATTTTACACAAAACTTCCTATACTTTTCGTCATGTTTCTGCGGGAACTGGTTTACAATCAGTTTTATAATATTTCCCATACACACAAATTGTACTTATAAAAAATATTTATATAAGAGCAAATAACTAAAACTTCAAAACATAAAACTGTGTTGCAAGGTGGCATGAAACTAAAAAAGGGATTCTCTCGAATTCCAAATTCTTTGCTCCAAAATAAAAATATGTTAAAATATAAACGTAAATGGTTTTTTCTAACAATGGTAAAAAGAGTCTACTTCAGGATAGAAAAGAAGAAAGAAAATCACGAGAAGAAATTTTCTTTCATTTTCAATAATTCTAAACAAAACAGAACCCTAAAGAACCTGTCCTGGATTCAATTCAGGAATAAATTTCGATTAGGTGGTTTTTTGTTTTTCATT
Source organism: Minisyncoccota bacterium (assembly GCA_023270095.1). Lineage (GTDB taxonomy): Bacteria > Patescibacteriota > Minisyncoccia > JAHIHE01 > JAGLIN01 > JAGLLA01. Next base: position 1,195 of record JAGLSJ010000057.1, on the reverse strand, counting down.
AAGTTGTTTATAACAATAAAAAAAGTTGTCATTGCAAGGGCGATTAGCCCGTGGCAATCCCGCAATCACACACAACATGTCATTCTGAGCTTGTCGAAGAATCCCGTAACCATTTTACGCAAAATTTTCATATCTCAAAAATCACAAAGAAAATTTACCGCCTCCCTCCTCACTTTCCTTCTTCTCCTCCAAACCATCATTGGTGTTTTTGCTCCTGTGAACATTTTTACTACTCCAGGAAAGATCTCTTTGCAAAAAGCGGATGCTGATTGGTATGCAACTGGTGGAACATGGAGCTATCGAAAAGCAATCACGATCGACAATACCAAAGTCCCTAATACCGATCAATCAAACTTTCCTATTCTCATCTCTCACACTGACCCAGTTCTCAAGCACACCAGCAATGGCGGAAAAGTGACAGACCTGCAAGGCGATGATATCATTTTTACTGCTTCTGACGGAAATACCAAACTTGATCATGAAATTGAAAAATATGATAACTCCACTGGAGAGATTATTGCTTGGGTCAAAGTTCCAACTCTTTCATCTTCAACTAATACCACAATCTATATCTATTATACCAATTCATCCATCACCACTTCTCAAGAAAACATCTCTGGTGTTTGGGACGACGGGGGATCGAATAATTTCAAAATGGTTCAGCATCTTTCCGAAGACCCCTCCACGGGTGCCCCGCAATCCATCGATTCCACGCAATACAATAATGACGGAACATCAGGAGGAACGATGACTTCAGGAGATCAAGTCACAGGACGAATTGATGGATCTTTGGATTTTGACGGGGTGGATGACAAGATAACAATCTCTGATGATAGCACCCTAGATATCACTAACACAATTACATTATCCACTTGGGTAAATGTTACTGCTGATCCTGTTTATACCGCTAAAAGCGACATTAGCACGGATTCACAGTTTACTAATCGTAAACTAATTACAATCACTACAACTGGAACTTCAACTCCAGTAAATTATCAAGTAAAAGTTACTGTACCATATGACTCAGACATGCAAACAGATTTTCAGGATGTAAGGTTTAACACCACAGCTGGAACATACATTGATTACTGGATTGAATCAAGTACAACATCAACAACTGCTGATATATGGCTTGAACTTCCTGACGCCATTGCAGATCCAGGCAGCGATGATATTTATATGTATTATGGGAATG
>JAGLSJ010000056.1 GCA_023270095.1 Minisyncoccota bacterium | reverse complement strand
GGTGCTATTCAAGACGCTGTTAGTCATATTAGAAAGCATTTATCATCTGGTGAAAGAGATTGTCCTGTTTGTCAGGCAACTTATGAGCCGGAGGTATTAATTAATCGTATTGAAAAATCATTAAACGCTCTAAATCCTGAAATTCCTATTGCTATTACCGATGAAAAAGAAGCTTTAGGGGTTCTGGGCACAGCAAAGGAAAAGCTAAAGAAAGAAAATCAAGAAATATCTAAAATTGAATCTGAATTAAAGATAGAACAAGATAAGCTAGATACTAATAAAAATAAGATTACAGAGGTGTTTCTTCCCCAATTCCTAGATTGCAAAACTTCAGAGGATGCCCAGAAGTATATTAAAGACAATATTAAGGAGATTTCAACCCAAATTAATGAATTAACAGATAATAAAAATAAGTTTGATTCAGAAGTCACTAGTGATGCGTTAAGCGAGGCAAAACTGAAAAAAAGTGAGTTTGAGCGATTGATTAAAGAATTGTCTACTAAAACTGAAACTGCTAAAAATGAGATTGATAATGAAACAGAAAAGATTAATAACCTAACTAAAGTATTAAGCGACAAAAACAAAGAAAAGGTTCTTGCTGATATTGTTAGCAAGTCAACTGATCAGAAACAAAAGACGGAATCAATTCAGAAACTAGAAGTAGTAATAAATAAAAATGAGATTCAGTTCAAAGAATATCAAAAAGTTTTAATAAGTGAGAAGGAGTCTATTTCTAAAATAAAGGGTAATCAGGAGGGGATCTGTGCTGAATGGCGTCAAGTTAAATTAGAGTCCCAGCCAAGTGTGGAAACTTTAAAAACAAAGCAAGAAATTGTTTTAAAGAATATTGATGAATTAGAAAGAGCTAATATACCTCTAAATTCAGTTGAGCAGGAGTTAGCAAACTGGCGTGCCGCTGAAAAATACAGTGAAGCTGATAAAGAGGTAAAGAAGCAAATAGGCGATTTTAGTGAAGATGATTATTTGAAGGGTTTAAAAAGTTCTATAGATAAGAATAAAAAAAGGCTTGATAGTGTTCAAAAGAAAAAGATGACTGTCGAAGCATTTTTAGATAATGCAAAAGAGGAGTCTGAAAAAATCACTGAGCAATTAAATGCGATTAATACGCCGTGGAAAGGGTTATTAAAAAGAATTGTTATTAATCCTCTGATATCAGAAGCCCCTTTGTTGAATAGTACTATTTCACGGAATAGTCAGAAAGCAAGTACGTTTGCAAATCTTCATGAAGAAAATTTTAGTATGGATAAAATTGCAAGTGAAGCACAACTTACTGATCTTCAATTAACTTTTATGCTGGCTATGGCAAATAAATACCAGTGGACTCCTTGGAAAGCTTTATTGTTAGATGATCCTACTCAGCATCATGACCTTGTGCATGCCTCATCTGTTTTTGATGTTTTGCGAGATTACATTATTGATTTGGATTATCAAGTGCTGATGAGCACTCACGACTCCGTACAAGCTAAATTCTTTCAAAGAAAGTTGGAAAACGAGGGTGTTCTTTCTAAGATTTATCAGTTAGTAGCTCGAAAAGGTGGTGTGACTGCAGAACGTATGATGTAAAAATTATTTTAGCTTATTTAGTGTTTAGGGTCGGGCATGGGAGTTAAGGTGTAATAATCTATAATAGAAATTTAAGTTATTTCCGGCTTGTTGAAAAAAAAGGATTTTGAAGAAAATGTCTATTTGGGAAGATTTTAAGAAAGCTTTTGGAGTAACTCCTGTAAATATTAATGCAGTAAATATGGCAGCAGTTAAAGATGTTGATTTTTCACCCGTAAAAGAAACTTTTATTGAAGAAATAGAAATTACAGATGAGTATAAAGAAATTTTTGAATGGATTAAAGCTGGTGCCCCAATTGTATTTGTTACTGGAAAGGCGGGTACAGGTAAAACAACCTTTGTTCGTTATTTAAGGCAAGTCTATGACGGAAATATCGTTGTTGTTGCGCCTACGGGGGTTGCAGCTTTAAATATTGATGGCGTGACAATTAATTCCTTTTTTCAGTTACCTTGGAGACTAATAGAAGAAGATGATATCAAATTTGTTCGTGATCGAAGATTAATAACAAAAATGAAAGTACTTATAATTGATGAAATTTCTATGGTTAGATCGGATATAATTGATGCTATTGATAAGTTTTTACGTCTTAATCGAGAATCAGATGAGCCATTTGGAGGTGTGCAGTTATTATTGATTGGTGATTTGTTTCAACTTCCTCCCGTTTTAAACAAACAGGAAGCACAAGCGATTCAACTTAAGGGTTATGATAGCTCCTATTTTTTTAGTGCTAAAGTATTGAAAGAATGTTCTTTGGTTCCTAAAGAGTTGACAAAAATTTACCGGCAATCTGATAGGAAATTTATTGATTTACTTAACAACATTAGAATTGGCGAAAATCTTGATCAAGTGCTTCCTGTGATCAATTGTAGAGTTTTAAATAAAAAGGTACTGAACGATACAAGATTAACATTATCCTGTACTAATTATGTGGCGGATAAAATTAACGAAAGCCAAATGCGGAAACTTCCTGGAGAATTACGGAAATTTGAAGGAATGATTTCAGGCAAATTTATTGTTTCAAATGAAAAATTACCTTCACCGATTAATCTTGCCTTGAAAAAGGGCGCGCAAGTGATGTTCACAAAGAATGATGGAGGACGTCGATGGGTTAATGGAACATTAGGACGAATTGTTGGGTTTGAACGCGATTCTATTCGTGTTGATGTCGAGGGAGAATATCAGAATAAGATATATGATATTCAAAAAGTCACATGGGAATCTTATAAATATAAATATGATGAACAAAAGCAAAGAATTATTCCAGTTAAAGTTGGTTTTTATACTCAATATCCCTTAATGTTAGCTTGGGCTGTTACTATTCATAAAGGGCAGGGTAAAACATTAGAAAAGGTGCATATAGATTTAGGAAGCGGTGCTTTTGGTACGGGTCAAGTCTATGTTGCATTAAGCCGGTGTCGTTCTCTTGAAGATATACAATTAGCTAAATTTATTAGAACGCAGGATATTAAATGTGACCCTATCGTTAAGCGTTTTTATAAGGCGCTACAGGTAGAGTGAAAATAAAAGAGGGATTATAATGAGCCAAGAAAAAATTAAATGTCCAAAATGTGGACATCTTATTGAATTATCAGAAGCTATTTCACATGATATTGAAGATAAGGTTAAAGCTAAGTTTGAACAACAGATTGAGAAAGTTAAGAGTGATGCGAAAATTGCATTAAAACAAAAAGATGACGAATATAGTCAGCAATTAAAAGTGGATAAAGATAAAATTGTTAAAAAAGCACAAAAAGAGGCAGTGGAAGCTATTAATCTTGATATGAAAGATCTTGAGATTCAGTTAAAGGAAAAAGCTGATAAGCTTAAAGCGTCAGAGGAAGCTGAACTTGAATTAAGAAAACGCACTCGTGAGTTGGAAGAAAAAGAGAAAAATGT
>JAGLSJ010000055.1 GCA_023270095.1 Minisyncoccota bacterium | reverse complement strand
GGGTCGTGTTTTTTTTGGTTTTCTTATTATGTTGATTTCATTAGTGACAGTAATCGCTATTTATTTAATATGGATAATTTTGCCACCATTGACTTTTTTGATGATTTTTTTGAATTTAATTTATATATTCTAAAACAATAGATGTGGTTGGCTCGTTACTAAAAGAAACTTTGTGTATTCATTATAAATCTAATCTATGATAAATGCCTCCTAAAGAAAAAAAGAAAAAAGAAAAGAAACTTAAAGCAGAAATTGTTCAGTGTCCTTCGTGTGGTGGAAATAAGGTCACTGAAAAGGGAGTTGACTGTAATGTCTGTCAGGGGATGGGGGTTTTTTTGCGAGTTGGAAACGGTATGTCGTATTATTGGAAAAAAAAGATTTTGGGAGTTTCTCCTTTTTTACACTCTTTTTTTAAATTGATTTCAGGAAGTATCCATTTATTTATTTATTTTTTGGTTTTTATAACTTCTTTATATGGTATTTATTTTATAATTGTTAATAATCCTAAATTTTTAATTAACGTAGTAGGAGAATTAAGGCTTATAGCAGAGTCTGACGCAGATGCCATCATACAATTTTTTCTTTCGATCTCAATATTTTTTCAACATTTTATAAAGGCTATTTCTGTTATTTTCCAAGAAAGAGGATTTGATCCTTTGGTATTTTGGTTGGGGGTTGCGGGAGTAATGTATACTTATTATTATATAAAAATTAAAGATGCATCTCGAAAAGAAATTGATTTTTCGTCTCCTGATTTTGAAGTATTTTTTAGTAAAAATGCGGGAAAGATAAGAGGTGCGGTTAATATCAGTGATTATGCTTCTGTTTCAGTAAGGGAAATTCTGAAAGAAACTCTTTGCTTGGCTCACCATCTCAAGCAGGCTCCATCTATTTTTCATTTAGCCAAGATGGTTGCGCAGGATTCACAAACGGCATCACTCTTCAAAAGATTGGAAATTGATTCTGTAGAATTTGAAAAATATATTGACATCTTGATTAATGATTTACCGAAAAATGATTATTATAATCAAGAAGGCATTTTCAATAGCACTGTTATGAGTCCTCAACTTGAAAAAGCGATTATTGTGGCTTTTTATGAAACTATCACCATGGGTATGAAAAAAATTCATACAGAAAGTTTTTTTCTAACATTGTTTAGCGATGATAGTTTGAGTAAATATTTTAAAGATTTGAATATAGAAATAGGAGATGCTCGAAAAACCGTTCTTTGGGTGAATAATTGGGAGAATACAAGAATCAGACTTGATCGTCCGCGAAAAATCAGACATTCTGTGATGAACAAGGCTTGGACAGCGAGAGTGACTCCAGAACTTGATAGTTTCACTTATGACCTCACGGATCAGGCAAGATCGGGGATGATGGGCAATATTGTGGACAGGGAAAAAGAGTTGGATAATTTGATGAGAATTCTTGAAAGAACAAGCAAAAATAATGCTCTTTTGATAGGAGAAGAGGGAAGTGGGAGATCAACTATTGTGAAAAAATTAGCAGGCAGGATGGTAAAAGACCAAGTCTTGCCAACACTACAAGACAAGCGTTTGGTTGTTTTAGATGTTGGTTCCTTGGTTTCGGGAGCGGGTGTTGGTGGAGATTTTGAAGCAAGAATTAGATCAATGATTGACGATATGGGAAAGAGTGGTAATATAATATTGTTCATTCCAAATATACATGATATCGTTGCAGCTGGAAGTGGAGGAGGCTTTGATGCTTCAAAGGTTTTGTCTCCAATTTTCTCTCAAGGAATTTTTCAAGTTATCGGCTCAACGGATTATCGAAATTATCATCGATTTATTGAACCTCGAGCTGATTTTGCGAATAATTTTGATTTTGTAAAAGTGGAGGAAATGAACGAAGAACAAACGATTGAGGTTTTGGCGGTTCAGGCAAAAATTATTGAAGCGAGAGAGGGAATTGTGATGACATATGGGGCGATTAAAAAAGCAGTTGAGCTTTCAAAAAGATATATTACGAACAGAATTTTACCTGGCAAAGCAATTGATCTTTTAAGTGAAACGGCAGTTGAAGTAAGAAGAAGGGGTTCTGGTTCAGTCCTTCGAGATCATGATATTATGGAAGTTATAACTGAAAAAACTGGTATACCTTTGACAAATATAAACTCGAATGAAGCAGAAAAACTTTTGTCTTTAGAAGAAAATTTACATCAGAGAGTTGTTGGTCAAAAAGATGCAGTTAGAGCAATTGCTTCGTCGATTAGAAGAGTGCGAGTTGGCATGAAGAATGAAAATCGTCCAATTGGAACATTTTTATTTTTAGGTCCTACTGGAGTTGGAAAAACAGAGCTCGCCAAAGCATTAGCAGAGGCTTATTTTGGAGATGAAGATGCTATGATTAGAGTTGATATGAGTGAATATCAAACGCCAGATAGTGTCGAAAAATTGATTGGATCTTCTTCTGATTTATCCGAATCTTCTTCTGGTGGAATTTTGACGGAGGCTGTAAAAAGAAAACCTTTTTCTTTGGTTCTTCTGGATGAGTTGGAAAAGGCAGATAAGAATGTGTTCAATATATTTTTGCAGGTTTTTGACGATGGAAGACTAACTGATAATCTCGGAAGAACTGTTGATTTTACAAATACGATTATCATTGCAACTTCAAATGCAGGATCAAAGGTAATTAGCAAAATTGTGGTTAACGAAGATGACAGTAATGAAAGAATATTACAAATGCTTGAACCATATCTTTTGCAAAGTTTTGCTCCAGAGTTTTTGAATCGTTTTACAGCCCGAATCGTTTTCAGATCATTGAGCCAAAAAGATGTAGTGGCGATTGCTAAACTTCAAATTAGAAATTTAGCAAAGAGAATGGATAAGGCTCAAGGTATTAAGATTGAAATTTCGAATGAAGCGTTGGAGATTATAGCTGAGCTTGGATATAGTGCTGAATATGGAGCGAGATTTTTGCAAAGAACAATTCAAGAAAAATTAGAGAACTTAATTGCCACAAAATTTTTGAAAGGTGAGATAAAAAGAGGAGATGTGTTTGAAATTAAGAAGGAGGATTTGTAAGTTAGATTATTTAAATAAAAAATTATGAGATTAAAAAAAGAAGGCGAAGGATTGTTTGAAATATTTCTGAATATTTTTATGCCAATTTGGCTACCAATCCGTGCTATTCAAATGATGCTAAAAGAAATGAAAGAAGAAAAAAGAAAGAGAGAAGAAATGGAGAAATAGATTTATTTGTGATATATAGAAAATTTTGAACTAAATTCAGAATGACAATTTTAATAATTAACAAAAAAACTATGGGAAGAAAGCAGAAACTTAAGCTTCAAAGAAGAATTGAAGAAAAAAATGAATTTATAACGAGAAAAGAGAGAAATAATAAATTGATAATAAGCATTATTTTTTTGATTTTAATTCTGTTCGCTGTTTGGCAAATTAGTATTGCTTTGAATAAAAATGAAAACGGAGAAAAGGAAAATAATTTTATTGAAGAGAGCAGTGAAAAGATTAATGATATAAAAGTTGAGGAAGAAAATAATGAAATTGAAGAC
>JAGLSJ010000054.1 GCA_023270095.1 Minisyncoccota bacterium | reverse complement strand
TTGCATATCACGGCAGAGGTTCTGGAGATAGCACAGCAAAGAATTATATAGGCATAATTAAAGAAAGGCTAAAAATAAATAAACGAGCAAAATATTTATCATTTAAACATCAAAGACTGATGCAAATCAAGGACGATTTCCCATCACTCCTCTTTACAAAGCATTTTTCAAGGTTTATAGTAAAAGAAGTTGGCGCCTGGGTATATATGGCGGTTTTTGAGCGGTTTACTTTTGGCATCTTAAAAGATTTATATAAGGATATACCATTGTTTCTCAAGAAAAGAAAAATGGTAATGGCGAAGAAAAGAGTCAGTGCGAAGGAGATGGAGAAGTGGTTTTTTTAGTATCAAGTAACTATACTCGCTGGCTCCATAGTCCTGTAAGGCTGTAGAGCCAGCGGATGTTAGAATGTTAATATGTTAAAATGCTAAAATGATAAAACTTTCGGTTATCGTTAATCATTATCAGACTCCTGAGATATTGAAAATATGTCTCAAAAGTATTAAGGAAAATCTTTCTGATGCTGGTTTTGATTGGGAAATAATTGTGACAGATAGTGCTACAATTGAAAAAACCGAGGAAATGATGGATGAATATTTTTCAGATATAATTTTCATTCCAGCGAAAGAAAATATTGGTTTTGGAAAATCTATTAATATTGCCATTGAAAAAGCTTGTGGCGAATATTTTTTTATAGTTAATGCTGACATTTTAATTGAACAAGAAAAAGCAATTGAGAAAATGCTTGAATATATTGAGAAAGATAAAGAAGTTGGAATGGTTGGACCAAAACTTTTGAATGTAAATAATACAATTCAGCAGTCATGCTTTAGATTCTATACACCACTAACTGTTGTTTGTAGACGAACATCTCTCGGACGAACATCTTTTGGAAGAAAAATTATTGATAATTTTTTAATGAAAGATGTTTTTAGTAAAGGAAAAGTGATCGAACCAATCCCAGTTGATTGGTTGATGGGAAGCGCTATGATGGTCAGAAAATCAGATTTGAAAAAAGTCGGAGCTTTTGATGAGAATTTTTTTATGTATTTTGAAGATGTGGATTGGGCAAGAAGATTTTGGGAAAATGGTTTGAAAGTTGTTTATTATCCTGAATCCACGATGTATCATTATCATTTTCAGTCAAGTAAGAAAAAATCTTTGTTTGAAACTCTTTTATCAAAATATGCAAGAATACACATTCGAAGTGCTTTGAAATATTTCATAAAATATAAATTTAAAAAAGTAAAATACGGACTTTAATTAGTATTAAGTATCTGTTATTTCGAATCCTACTTCCCAACTTGTCATTTCGAATTCCGACAGGGTGAGAAATCTATAAATAGTATTATATACAAGAAACTAACAAGTTAACCATTTAATAATCCAAAACTATGAAAATCAAAAAAGCAATTATAGCAGTAGCAGGATCAGGAACAAGACTTTTGCCAGCCACGAAGGCGATGCCGAAAGAAATGCTTCCGATAATTGATAAGCCAATTATTCAACTTGTTGTGGAAGAATTGGTTGAAGCTGGAATTGAAGACATAATTTTGGTTACAAAGTGGGACAAAAAACCGTTAGAAGATCATTTTGATCGTAATTTTGAATTGGAGTGCAGTTTGAGAAAATCTGGGAAAGACAAAAGACTAAAAGAAATAGTTAGATTATCAGAAATGGCAAATTTCATTTATGTCAGACAAAAAGGACCTTATGGCAACGGTACTCCCGTTTTGTCTGCTTCTAGTATAGTTGAGGACGAGCCATTCGTTTATGTTTGGGGAGACGATCTTGTAAAATCAAAAGTATCATTTACAAAACAAATGGTTGATGATTACAATAAAACTGGAAATTTAATGATCGGTGTTCAGGAAGTTCCCAAAGATCAAGTCGATCGTTATGGGATTGTGAAGCTGAAGTCAGATACAATGCAAATAGAAGATATTGTGGAAAAGCCAAGTGTTGAAGAAGCTCCTTCGCGTCTCGCAGATTTTGGTAGAATGATTTTAAATCAGGAAATTGTTGATGTTTTGAAAGAAACATCTTTAGGCAAAGGAAATGAATTGTGGATAGTGGATGCTATTCGTACTTATGTTCAAAATGGTGGAAAATTTTTTGCTAAAGAAATTGAAAATGGCAAATGGCTTACAACTGGAGATCCTCTAAACTATCTTAAAGCAATTCTAGAATATGCGATTGATAGAGAAGATATAAACGGTGAATTAGCGAAATATTTTTACGAAATAACGAAATAATAATTTGTCATCCTGAGCTTGTCGAAGGACAAACAAAACAATTGTCATTCTGAACTTATTTCAGAATCTTCATTCTCCTACCTTAAAAGCAAGTCTATTAATCATTTGGTATTAATAAAATATGAAAATTGCCATAGACATCAATGAATTAACTTTTACAGGCACTACTGGCGTGAAGGTTTATACTCAGGAAATTGTGAATGCTTTAAGCAAGATTGATGTCAAAAACGAATATATTTTATATGCAAATTGTAGAGACGAGACACTGTCTCGTTTTTGTGTTTTTGCAAATAAGAATTTTAAACTTAAAGCAATAAAATCAAGACTTCCTTTTTGGACTTATTCAAAATTTCCAAACCAGCTCAAAAAGGATCAGCCAGACATTCTTTTTATGCCGATTCAGTCAGTTCCATTTTTCAAAAAACCAAGAAATATCAAAATTGTGGTGACGGTTCATGATTTGGCATTCCTACTTTTTCCAGAATATTTCACCGTCAAAGATAAATTCTTTCTCAAATTACATACAAAAAGAGCTATAAAAATGGCAGATGAAATCATTGTTCCTTCAAAAGCGACAAAGAGAGACATAATTAAATTTTATAAAGTAGATGAAAGCAAAATAACAGTTGTCTATCATGGCATTACTCTTTATGATAAAAATAATCTTTCTTCTCAGACTATTGCGAAAATTAATAGCCCTTATATTCTTTTTGTCGGTGTTATTCAACCCAGAAAAAATATCATCAGGCTAATTGAAGCATTTGAAATGGTTAAAGCTAATAATCAAGAGTTGAAATTGATTATAGTTGGCAAAAAGGGTTGGCAATCCGATGCGATATACAAAAGAGCAGAAGAAAGTCGTTTTGCCAAAGATATTATATTCTTAGGTGGTGTTAGTAATGATCATCTTGATGATTTATATCAAAATGCATTGGCGTTTGTTCTTCCTTCTTTGTACGAAGGATTTGGAATGCCGGTTCTAGAAGCAATGAATTATGGAATTCCGTGTATTGTCAGTGATAATTCTTCTCTTTCTGAAGTTTCTGGAGATAGCTCTTTGTTGATTGATGCTTATAATTCATCTGATATTGCTGAAAAAATTGAAATATTATGTCGAGATGAAAATTTACGAAAAGAATTTGCCAGAAAGGGACTGGAAAGAGTGAAAAATTTTAATTGGGAAAAAGCCGCCGAGCAGACTTTGGAAGTTTTTGAGTCTACCTGATCTTAAGGATTCTTTAGAAAATTCTGTCATTCCGGACTTGGTCTAGAATCTTTGTCTTTTATTTTAAGTAACACATTTGTTTTTCAATAATTATAAAGTGTGATATAATCAGCTTGTTGCAAATACCGTTGTCAGCAAGTTTTTTGTTGTATGGTTTTTTGTGTATAATTATAAGACAAAACATAAAACAAGTGTCATTTCGAC
>JAGLSJ010000053.1 GCA_023270095.1 Minisyncoccota bacterium | reverse complement strand
GCTGACCGTATGCTTGATATGGGATTTGAACCAGAAATCAAAAAAATTCTGCAAAATGTTCCAAAAGAAAAACAGGTTATGCTTTTTTCTGCAACAATGCCTCCAAGAATTTTGCAAATCGCAAAAATACATATGCAGTTACCTATTAGTATTGAAATTGCTCCTGCAGGATCAATGACCGACAAGGTTACACATGAAATATTTTTTCTCAGACAACCGTCAAAAATTGCGCTTTTAGATACAATTTTACAAAAACACATCGGAAGTACTCTTGTTTTTTCAAGAACTAAACACGGTGCAAAAAAGATTGCAGCGCAAATTAGAAACACTGGACAAACTGCAACAGAAATTCACTCAGACAGAAGTCTTAGGCAAAGGCTAAACGCTCTTGCTGGATTTAAATCTGGAAAGTTCAGAGTTCTGGTCGCAACTGACATCGCAGCGAGAGGAATTGATGTGACGAATATTGAGCTTGTAGTCAACTACGACTTGCCAGAATCTCCTGAAGATTATGTACATCGAATTGGAAGAACTGGAAGAGCCAGCAAGACAGGTCATGCAATCTCATTTGCAACTCCAAATCAAAAATTTGCTGTCAGAATGATTGAACGCCTTATTAAGAAAAAATTGCCTGTTTCTAAACTACCCACCCTTTCACAAGAAAAATATTCTGATAAAGAAGACAAGCCAGAAATTTCAGAAAACGATCGTCCATCTTATCCAAGAAGAAATCGACGCCCTGCTTCTGGTGGTCGATCAAATTTCCGTGGTCGATCAGACTTAAATAGACGCTCATCTTCTTCAAGCAATTCAGATTCCAGTGGTCGCTCAGCCTCTCCAAGTCGCTCAGACTCAGACAAGCGTTCAGATTCTCCAAGGGGTCCAAGGGGTCACTACAGAGGGAAAAGAAACAACGGTCCATCTTCCAGATAAAATAATAAAACAAACTAGGATCTTAATATAAGAAATAAAAAAGCGAACTTTCATGTTCTGCTTTTTTTAATTTTATTATTTTTTTAGTTTGAATTATGAAACACTAGTTTGTCATTTCAACAGAGCACTGAATTAAATTCAGCATAAACTCTCGCGACGAGAAATCTATAAACATAATTTAGCTCGTTTATTGTTACTTTCAGATCTCTCAATCGCTAAGGCTCATTTCGAGATGACACTTTAATAGTGCTTATAATTAAAAAGAATTTGAAACCAACTTTAATCCATTTCGTAATAAACAAAAGTTAATAAAAAAAGAAACCCACTGAATTAAGTGAGTTTAAAATATTTATTTGTTTTGTTCTTTAAATGCTACAATGGCATTATTTATCTTGTCTAAATCAATCCGACCATTATTTTCAGGATAAAACATAAATGATTTACCTCTTCCTAAATTCACCTTTATTCCAGCTGATCTAGGAACTTCAATATCTATATTGTCAGTAGATAAAAATAATATATCTTCTTTTCTTAATATTTTCGTCCACCTCAAATATTCATCTGACATAAGCCCCCAATTTTTTAGAACTAATGTATCCTCAGTAATAAAAATCAAAGTACTGCTACGCAATAATACACTAGGAAGATTTTTAAACTTCAAACATATTGCACCCAATCTATAATCCTTAGTAAGTGGTATTCCTAAAATGTAGTCTCCACTAAAATATTCTACATCAAATTTTTGATCTTTTCTGTTTAAAACCTCAAACACAGCAGAAATAATGAAAGATTTTTTCAAAAATCTAGGAATAAAAATGCTTAAAAACTTTTTAAAAAATCCCATAATAACCATTTATTTTCTCCTCCTTTGTTTATTAGTTTTTGTTTTTATATTCAGCTCATATCTATAAAATAACACCCAACCACAAAATGTCAAGATATGAACCAAAAACAGGCTTTTAAAAAGCCTGTTTTTATATTACTAAACTATGGAAGAATATTTTTGTCATCTCGAAATGAGCCTTAGCGATTGAGAGATCTGTGGATTGATTAAGTCTCACAATATAACATTGTTCACAGATTTCTCGTCGCGAGAGTTTATACTGAATTTATTTCAGTGCTCTGTCGAAATGACAGATTTGAAGGGATTCGAAACAGCCAAAAAAAGTATTCTTCTGTGCTCTAACTATGTTCTTATATAATTTTATTATTCATCGCTTATTACCAAGTTTGAATTGAAGTACTTGGAGCATAAGTTTTGTCTATTACTTTTTGACTATCTGATAATTTCAAAGTTTTTGCCTCATTAAGTGTATCAAGCCAATTTGCCTTGAGATATTGACTTGATAATGTGTACAAAACATCATCAATATACAGACTTCTGCTTACATTATTATTTCCGTAATAATAATTATTATTATTTGAATCTGAATGATCAATTTTTCCCTTCAATTCGAAACCTTTCTGACTTACATTAAACACGGCAACACCGTTGAAATATTTTCGAACTGGTGGCATTATTCTCATACTCTCTTCTAGACTTATTCCTTCTTGATTAATAATCATTTCTTGAATTACTATATTTTCCTGCATACTCACCGGAATCACAAGTAAATTTTTATCTTTTGAAAATAAGAATGCTTTGTGTTCATTAATCGCAATTGAATTACTGCTTCTGTCTCCAAGAATATACTTGTCAATTTCTGTTGGATTTTTGACATCAGAAACATCGAATAAAGACAATTTCACTCCGCCAGTTATTCTGCCATTCTCATCAGACTCCTTTCCAAGACCAATCAAGGTTGTCTCGTCATAAGGATGCAGATAACTCGAAAATCCTGGAACTTTTAATTCACCTAGAACCTCAGGATTTGTCGGATCATCAAGACCAATTACAAACAGTGGATCAGTTTGCCTGAAAGTCACCATATAAGCTCTATTTTGCATAAATCGAACGGAATAGATTCTTTCTCCTTCTGCCAGCTCTTCCACCTTTCCAACAACTTTCATATCTGCATCAAGCACATACAAATTACTATACGACTCTGCAGATTCTCCATTCATAGAAGACCAGTCCCTACTTCTTGTTGTTGCGATTCGAAAATATCCACCACTTTCATCCATAGAAAATTGATTCAAAACAATTCCCGTCACTTCACCAGAAATTTTATATTTCAAACCACCTTCATTAATTTCAATTTTATGTATAACAGTTTTTTCTAACTCCTTAGAAATATCTTCAAATTTTTCTTTAATTCTTTTTTTATATTCTTCTTCCAACTTATCTTCAAAATCTTCCCCCTTGTTTTCAAAAACATTTTGATATTTTCCAACAATCATCATAATTTTCTCAAGCTTTTCCATCCTCGAAAGAATGTCTTCATCTGCTTTTTCAATCTTGGCTATTATTTCCCTATCCTTTTCACTCATTTCTAAAAAAACATGTTCTTTAAGTATTTCCATTATAATATCCATTGTAAGCTCTTCTTCATTAACTCGTTTGTTAAATGTTATGTATGCATTATTTTCAGAAACGAATAAATTATTTTGATAACCATCCAGCAGATAAACTTCGCTATTCAGCTTTCCGTTTTCTTGCATAATATTCAAAGACGAAACTGAAGTAAAATTATATGACTGATATGGAATGTCAAAATAATAAACATCTGGACAATTACAATTTGCTATAGTTTTTTCACTACCCAAAACTTCTCCATCCTCAATCACAATTGGAATTGGAAATTTCTCATCATAAACAAATTGTGAACTTGAAGTAATGAAATAAACATATTCTCCAATCATTCTTGAACTATTCAAAC
>JAGLSJ010000052.1 GCA_023270095.1 Minisyncoccota bacterium | reverse complement strand
ATGATAATGAATTTGGTTATACAAACAGACTGGTTGAAATGGCGGAGTTTGTGAGTAGGGATTTATAGAATAGTTTTGTCTAAATTATTTTTTCTATAATCTAATTATAATTGTCATTTCGAATCCCGATAGGGTGAGAAATCTATGAATGATGTTGTACGATGAGACTTAATTAATTTATAGATCTCTCAATCGCTACGCTCATTTCGAGATGACAAATTATTTTAATACAATTAACATAAAAATATGAAAGCATCTTCTCCATTTGTTTTGTTGTTAGTTGGTATTCTTATTGGATATTTTATTTTTCATAGTGAAGATACGAATTCTAAGCTCATGTATGGAAACACTGGATTGCCAGAGAATTGTCGAGCAATTATAAAGGCTAATTATGAAGGTTGGTATTTAAAGGAGTTTTCCGCAGAAGATGCATTAGATTCTATTAATAGAAATTGTGGACAATTCGGAATTTCGTGGGATTTAAATTAATATAAGATCTAAAATAACAAAGATTCTGAATCAAGTTCAGAATGACATTTCTATTTCACATTTACTTTTTTTGGCAGGTATTGACAAATCTAATGAATGTATTAATCTTAATGAGTTAAATAAAAATAAAAATTTGTATGTTTAAAAAAAAGAGGGGAATAAAATTATGACACACACATGTAAAAATCTTTTAATTCGCTGTATGGATTTTCGTTTGAATTCGGAGATTGAGAGATGGACCAAGGAATCTGAACTTTTTGAAGGTGGATTTGATGTTGTTTCAATTGCCGGAGCCTGTAAAAATCTAGCTGATGGAAGTGAAGAAATTAAAGAAAATTTTTTAGGAAATGTCGCTGTTTCGGTTGACTTGCATCAAGCAGAAAAAATCATTATTTTTCATCACAGTGATTGTGGAGCTTATGCTCAGAGTTATCAATTTTCTTCGGCTGAAGAAGAGAAAGAACAACAAATTGAGGATATGAAAAAAGCAAAAGAAATTATTCTTGAAAAATATCCAAAAGTTGAGGTTATTCTTGTTTTTGGCATAATGGAAGATGGCGAGGGCAGAGAAGTTGATTTTGATATTATTAAAAATTAAAAAAGTTTCTACACGGCTTTAGCTGAGGGTTTATGAGGTTCAAACCTCAAGAACTGGCATGATTGAAAGCAGTTGGAAAAAGATATAGAGGAATTAGGAGAAATTGATCATGATCTTAGAGAAAGAATAAAAGTCGTTGGCTTTTTGGCTCCTGAAATAAAATAAAATATGTTGAATATCAACAGCAGTATCCTCGAATGGATACTGTTTTTATATTTGATTTAGTTCTTTATCACATTTAATTATAGTGTTATAATATAAATACAATTATATTTTTTAAGTAGAGGGATTTTTATATTTAAACTGTATATTATGAAATCAATAAAGGAAGTCAAAGACTTAAAAGGGAAGAGAGTTCTTGTTCGAGTTGATTTTAATGTGCCTGTTGGAGATGATGGCGTGGTGGATGGGAAGGAAGATTGGAGGATTAAAGCTGTTCTTCCTACAATTAAATATTTACTTGAAAAAGAAGCAAAAATTATTCTTATGGCTCATCTTGGCAGACCAGATGGAGAAGTGGTTGAGAAAATGAAACTTGGTCCAGTTCAAGATAGATTGTCTGATCTTTTGGATTTATCAATTACAAGAACTCCTGATTGTGTTGGAGATATAGTGAGCGAAGTTGTGGATGAAATGCAAGCTGGCGAAATTGTTCTTTTGGAAAATTTGAGATTTCATCAAGGAGAGAAAAGAAATGATGAAGAATTTGCAGAAAAACTTGCAAGTATAGCAGATATTTATATTAATGATGCCTTTTCTGTTTCACATCGCGCGCATGCTTCAGTTTCGGCAATTACAAAGTTTTTACCGTCATATGCAGGATTGCTTCTTGAGAAGGAAATTAAAATTCTTTCAGATGCTGTTAGTAATCCAAAAAGTCCAGCGACAATTATTATGGGTGGGGCAAAGGCTAAAACGAAGCTTCCTGTAATAAAATTTTTGATGAATAAGTTTGATCATATTCTTGTGGGAGGAGTTGTGGCAAATGTTATTCTGAAGGCAAAAGGAATTGATGTTGGAGAATCAATGATTGGAGATATAGACCTAGAAGATGTGAAAAAAATAGACTTAGATAATAAAAAGTTATGTATTCCGTTTGATGTGATAGTTTGTAATTCAAAAATAAAAAAAGTTGAAGTTTCTTCTATAGGCGAAATGGGGGATGAAAAAATTCTAGATATTGGTCCTGATACAGAAGAAGTATATTCGAAAATAATTGCAGATTCAAAAATGATTATTTGGAATGGTCCAATGGGAAAGTTTGAAAATGAAAAATTTGCATCTGGCACTCGAAAAGTGGCTGAAGCAGTTGTGAAATCAAAGGGATATAGTATTATTGGAGGAGGGGATATAATTACAGCTCTTGATCAGTTTGGATATTTAGACGAAGTAGACTATGTTTGTACTGGAGGCGGAGCTATGCTTGAATTTTTAGCTGGGGGAAAAATGCCTGGGATTGAAGCGTTAAAATGATCACAGAGACTTATTTTCAGTTTTGCGTATTTGTTATAAAATTAATTTAAGATTTTAAAATAAATTTATGAAACAAAAACCAATCAAAAAACCAAATAAAAAAAATAAAAAGAAAGTGGTCAGGAATAATTTTGTAGAATTGATTCTATTGGTAATTATTAGTTTATCCCTATTTTCTGTTTTAATGCCATTGTTGTTTATAAAAAATAAAAACACTTCACGAAATATTGAATTAAAAACTCAAAATATTTTAGTGACAACTGAAAAGAATTTTTATAACAGTGGAGAAGATGTTGTTTTGTTTATAGAAAATAATTTTAATAAATCAATATATCTCGAGCCTTGTGAGTTTCAAAATAGATTTGAAAGAAAAAATAATGATATGTGGTATGAGATATCTAGCGTTGACAAAGAAATTGATTATGATAAATCTGGATTTAATAAGGAAAAGAAAATTGTGAATTGTAAAGTTAGGTTGTCGCCAAATGAAAAGGGAGTATATAGAAGTGTGATTCAGGCTTTTTATGATTGCAAGAAGCCCGAAGAGTGTAGACAATCTGAAATATTTTATTCAAATGAATTTCGTGTTTTATAATCATTATAATTTAATGAGTTAATTTTAAAAATTTATAATAAATATTTATGACAAACCGAATTAAAAAAATTGTTGCCAGAGAAATCCTTGATTCTCGTGGAAATCCTACCATTGAAGTTGAGATTATTTTAGAAAATAAAATTAGAGCTGTGGCTTCTGTTCCTTCGGGAGCTTCAACGGGAGAATTTGAAGCATTGGAATTGCGAGATGGAGATAAGTCAAAATATAATGGAAAAGGCGTTTTAGATGCTTGTGATAATGTTAATATTAAAATAAACAAAGCCTTAAAGGGTGAGGTTATAACAAATCAGAAGAAAATCGATAAAATAATGCTTGAACTTGATGGAACTGAGAATAAGTCAAATCTTGGCGCGAATGCAATTCTTGGAGTATCACTTGCTTGTGCGAGAGCTGGAGCTATTGCGACTAATAAACCTCTTTATAAATATCTTGCGAAAACATTTGGATTTAAAGCATCTGAATTTAAAATTCCAGTGCCGATGTTTAATATTGTAAATGGTGGCAAGCATGCTGACAGTGGTCTTTCGATTCAAGAATTTATGATTTTGCCTAGTGGGATAAAATCTGCTAAGGAAAGAGTTAGAGCAGGTAGTGAAATATTTCATAATCT
>JAGLSJ010000051.1 GCA_023270095.1 Minisyncoccota bacterium | reverse complement strand
TATTAATAAAAAATTTTCTTCATGGGTATACAGAATTGCGCATAACGAGGCTTTGAATCATTTAAAGAAATATTCTAAAGAGAGAATTTCCCTAGATGAAGTTGAATATATGATAATCGACGAAAAGATAGATATTGGTGGTGATGTTGATAAAAAAATTTTGAAAGATAGCGTGGAAAAATTGTTGAAAAATATTAAGAAAAAATATCAGGAGCCGTTGATTTTGTTTTATTTTGAACAAAAATCATACGAGGAAATTAGTGATATTTTGAGAATTCCAACAAGCAGTGTAGGGACGCTCATTTCAAGAGGAAAAAAAATGATTAAAGAAGAATTAAAGAAAGGAGAAATATATGGAAAATAAAGATTCAACAAAACTAGAGAACAAAGTTATGTCCGAAATTAAAAGCGGAAAAGTTAGGTTGCGTTCAAAGTATCTTTTTCTTGCTGAAAAATTGGGATTAGAAAGCGCTTTTATTTTAAGTGTCATTTTGTCTGTTTTGTTTTTTAATTTAGTTTTGTTTTATCTAAAATCAACAGGTAATCTTGAGTATTTAGGTTTTGGTACTAGTGGAATAGCGGCTTTTTTGGAGTCATTCCCTTATTTATTGGTTATTGGTTTTATTTTCTTTTTATTTTTGGCGGGTTATTTGATGATGAAAGCAGATTTTTCCTATAAAAAACCTTTTAAATATTTTGCAGTAAGTTTGATTGTAGTAGTTATGCTTGCTGGAATAGTGCTTGCTTATACAGATGTGTCTGAAAAAATTGAACAGCAAGCTTTTAGCGATGGACTATCAGGAGTAGTTTTGAAACCATTTCTGAATCGCGCAGTAGGATTACATCGAAATGGAATATCAGGAAAAATATTTGAAATTAGTGATGATTATATTGTTATGGAAATCCCAAGTGGCTTACAGAAAGTTGATTTAAAAAATTTAAAGTTTGAAGAAAAATTGAAATTAGAAAAGAATCAATTTATTATTGCAATTGGAGAAAGAAAAGACGATGTTTTTTTAGCAGGTCGAATTAGAATTGTTAATGAAACTGATATGCCAATGATCGGTCGTGGAATTCGCAGAGGACAAAAGAATGGTTGTAATGATTTATGTCAGATAAATAACGGATTTATAATTGAAAATAAGGAAATGAAAAAATGTATGGATGAATGTTTTGAGCTTAATGAATACCGTAGAAGATGTTTTGATAGTTGCGCGACGAAATAAAGTCACCATTAAAAAATAATATTATTTAATAAAACTCCTAAAAAAATAAGGGAGTTTTATTTTGAAATAAAATCGTGATTTGGGTTGTATTATAATTAGAAAGGGTCGAATAAGCAAAGGACCAATTAAGAGGATAATATGCTTAAATTTGATCCTTGCTCTTGGTCCTAACATTATTTATAAAAATTGAAATAAAATTTGCTTTTGGATTGTAATAATCATAGAAGAGGTCAGGCGACATTCATTATCCTCTTTAATGGAAAAGCTCGTCAGGCAAAAAAGTCGACAACAATTGAAATTTAATCAATTAAAATATCTAAAAAAATAATTATTAAATTAAAATTATGAATACAAAATTTTTAACTCTTTTTCTCTTGATGCTTGGTGTTGCGAGTTTGGGGCTTAGCTCGGCTTATGCTTATCAGGGAGATCCAAATGTTGAAGGTCCAAATTATACTTCTCAGCGACATGAAGCAATGACTGAAGCATTTGAAAATAAAGATTTCAATGCTTGGAAAGAAGCTCGAGGTGATATGAAAAATGGTCGTATGATAGAAGTGATTAATAATGAAGAAAATTTTGCTAAATTTGTTGAAATGAGAGAATTGCGATTGGCAGGTGACATTGAAGGTGTGAATGCAATTCGTGCTGAACTTGGACTTGGTCAAGGACAAGGTAGGGATGGTAATGTGAAAAGAGGAGGGCAAGGAAATTATAATAGAATGAAAGACAATTCACAAAGAGGTCAAAATTCTGGTGGGAGATACGTTGATGCAGATGGTGATGGACAATGTGATTATTTGAATAAATAAGTTAAACAAAGAATTAAAGAAAGGAGTGTTTCGAGATAAGCACTCCTTTTTTGGTTTTGTTAATGGTAAAGTTTATAACTATTGATTGCAAATTTTGAAAAATTATGATATAAAGAGATTATAAATAATTAAATAATAAACAAAAAAATGGAAAATCACTTGAAAGAAGAGAGAACTCTAGTTATCATTAAGCCAGACGGTATTCAACGATCGTTGATTGGAGAGATATTAAAGCGTTATGAAAGGCTTGGATTGAAATTGGTCGCAATTAAAATGACAGTACCTACTACAGATCACATTGAGAAACATTATACACTTGATCCTAATTGGAGAACTGTTACTGGGGAAAAGACGATAGCGAGTTATAAAAAGAAGGGAATGAAACCACCATCAGAAGATCCTTTGGAAATTACAGCTGTAATTCTTGAACATCTAAAAACATATATGACAAGCGGTCCTGTGATTGTTATGGTTTGGAAGGGTGTTCATGCGGTTAAAATCGTTAGAAAAATAACAGGAGGAACTGAGCCTCTTACTTCAGATGTTGGAACAATACGAGGTGATTTTGTTTTAGATTCATATCAAATATCTGATCTTGATAAACGATCTGTTAGAAATCTTATTCATGCTTCAGGCTCTGAAGATGAAGCCGAAGAAGAGATTAAACATTGGTTTGAAGAAAACGAATTGATTGATTATCGACATATTCAAGAAGCAATTTTGTATGATGTTAATTTAGATGGAATTTTGGAATAGGTCTTGTTGGTGTGGTTTGAATTCTAATTATTCTATAAAATTTCTTATACTCAAATTTATTATTACAATAATTTAACTTAATGTATCTAAAGAAACTCGAGACAACTGGATTTAAGTCGTTTGCGAACAAAATCGTTTTGGATTTTCCGAGAGGAGTGACGGCGATTGTTGGACCGAACGGTTCAGGAAAATCAAATGTGGCTGATGCTGTGAAATGGGTTTTAGGTGAGCAAAGTATGAAAAGCCTGAGAGGGAAAAAAGGTGAAGATGTGATTTTTACAGGGAGCGATAAGAAGGCAAAAATGAGCGCGGCGAGTGTTTCGCTTTTTTTGGATAATAGTGATAAAAAAATTCCAATTGATTTTGATGAAGTTGTGGTGACGCGAAAACTTTTTCGAAATGGTGATAGTGAATATTTGATAAATAAAACAAAAGTCAGATTAAGTGATGTTGTTGATTTACTGGCAAAGTCAGGAGTTTCTCAGAGAGGATATTGTGTGATTAATCAGGGAATGGCAGATTCAATTTTGGCTGCAACTCCAGCGGAGCGAATGGTGATTTTTGAAGAGGCAACTGGCGTGAGGCAATTTCAAATCAAGAAACAGCAAGCGATTAATAAATTAGAAGCGACAAAAAGAAATTTGGAAAGGGTGACAGATCTTCTGAGTGAAATTGAACCGAGACTCACATCGCTTCGAAGGCAAGCTACACGTGCTCAAAAAAGAGGAGAAGTTGAAGAAGGTTTGAAAAGTGAGCAGGAGAATTTATATTTTAATGTTTGGAAAAATTTAAATCAGAATAATAAAAAAAATCAAACTGATAGAGAAAATCTTGATAAATTAATTGGTGATGCGTCAAAAGAACTTGAACAAATCCAGATTAAGCTTTCTCAAAATGACAATAAAAATGAAAATTATCAACCTCAATTAAATAAGTTTCAAGAAGAGTTGGGAATTTTTCAAACTAAATTAAATGAATTGGCTCGAAATGTTTCAATTGTTGATGGAAGAATTCAAATTGAAAATGAAAGAAAGGATAAAATCGAGCATCCAGAATATGTTCCGATTAATCTTGGATATGTCAAAGAAAAACTTTCTAGTATAATTTCGATATACAATAAATTCCTCAGTCTTTTTGATAAAAAAGATA
>JAGLSJ010000050.1 GCA_023270095.1 Minisyncoccota bacterium | reverse complement strand
CATCAAGATTATATAATAAAATCGTATTATCTTTTGCTAAATAGCTATTTGTCGTATATTCATCACTTAAAATTTCCTCTCCTTGATAACAGATTTCATTTCCCTCGTCACCACAATTTGCTCTCGGTACAATCAAAAAAAATCCTTTCGCTGAAATTACACCTTCAATATTATTTAAAACATTGCTCTCTGTTCCCGTCTTTGTTTTTCTTTTTAAATCCCAATCAATCAAATCAACATCATCTTCTGTCGGATTATATAATTTTATAAACTCATCATAAACCGTCTCCCCACTAATTTGAATTTCCGAAATCACAACATAATCAACCTCCTGTGCCAAAGAAAAATCAAAACTAAAAAACCCTCCGAAAAAAATAATTAGAAAAAAATAAATAATTTTATTGTTTTTACCCATCTTTATTTTTTAAACAATAAGCCTTTGTTTTTTCAAATCCCACTAAAGTAAAAAAATCTCTTCAATATTACTTGTCACAATTAATATTATTATCAGATTGTCATTCTGAAGCGAAGCGATAGAATCCCGTTACCAGATACTTGGCTACAAACCAGTTTCCGATAAAGCAAATTTCAAATTATTTTATACCGCCATCTTTCATTATGTTAAAAAATTTTACTTCACTTGTTTCTCTTCTTTCTGTCTCCGTAATATGTTCTTTAAAAAGCTCTAAAATTTCATCAATATCAATCTCTGTATCATTAATTTCTGAACTTTCTTTTACTTTTAATAATTCTGGCTCAATTTCATTAATATATTTTTCAACTAACTCTCCAAGTAAATGTATTTTACAGCTATCATATTCTTTTAAATATCTTATTTTACCAAGCAAAATTAAAGCCTCTTTTACTATTGGTGATAATTTTATAGACATATTTTTTTAATTAATATTATTATTTTAATAAACTCATTTTTGATTCAATGTTTTTCTTTTTTCTAGAAAACAAGGGGGTTAACTTATCCAAAGTTTTTTGTAAATCCATAAGATTATCTGAATTTTTATATCCATCATTAAGACATTCTTCTATAAGGTCGAGTGATTCATTAATAAGCCAGTCATAATCTTTTTTTATATCCATTTCAAGCACTGAAATAAGATTTAATATATATCCGTTTTCTCTCTTGCTTTTATGCTCAAATGCAGATCTGATTAAATTTTCTCTCTTAATTTCCTTTATTTCTTCTTCTAATCTATTTAATGAAGTTGAAACCTCTGATTTAATTATTGATTTGATTTTTAACTCAATATTATTAAAACTTCTCTTATTTTGTTCTTTTATTTCATAAACTTCTTTTTTTAAATCATTCTTCATTTCTTTTTTAATTTCATCTAACTCCCTTTTATTTAAAGAATAATTTTGAAAAAAGTTCAAACCAATAATTAAAATAAAAACTGATATTAGCCCACCCAGTGCCCAATATATTGTGTTTAATATTTTTCCATTAATTTGATCTAATAAAAGAACTTGCCCTTCTAATGATTGAATTTGACTTACCATCGGCACAGTTTCTTGTTTTATTTCTTGCGCAAAAGCAATCTGAAATAAAAAACCAAACAAAATTATTCCTGCAAAAATTAATATTAGCTTGTTTTTCATAATTATAATTATTTATATATTATTATTATTTTAAACCAAAATTTTATAATATTAATCACGGGATTCTTCGCTCGTACCTCACTCAGAATGACAAATTATTTATAATCAAAACCAAACCTCAAACACTTCTATAACTCAAACCTAATTTTCCTAACCGCTTTATATCCAATTTCCTTATTCATCTCATTTTTTATCTCCTCTTCTTTAAATTTAAATTCCTGCGCAAAAACCGAATTTAAAACGGCCACAGTTAAGGTACCGTCTTTGTATTTAATAGCTTGAGATTTTTCAACAACCTCTTTGGTAAAAATTTCTTCAATAATATTATTCCAAAGATCACACACCTGATAAGCTTCTACCTGTTTGCCAAGTCCAGCTTTGTTAATTGATTTTTTAAGATCACCGCCAATTTGAAGAAGCATATTAAAATATTAATGTTTTTTTAATTATAGAATATATCATTTTTAAAGATTGTTATATAATTTTTTACAAGACCTTGCTCAATTATCTAAACCCGAATTGGCATAATCACATAAATAAAAGCACTATCTTTTGCAGAAACTAAAACTGTTGGCGAATTTTCATCATTAACTTTTAAAGAAATATTATCACCTTCAACGCTGTTAAGTCCGTCAATAAGAGATCTGTGATTATAAAAAATACTCAAATTATCATCTTTTGATAATGTCTCGTTTTTTGTCACATCCTTGTTTATTTCAATTTCAACTGGAATTTTAGTATTATTATTTCCCAAATCACTTGTTTCTGCACTTATTTCTAAATTTTTAGAATTTACAGAAATTTTAAATTCAACACTGTTATTTGAAATATTAGAAAATAAACTAGCTACTTTAATTGCTTTCATAGCTTTATTTTTTTCAGAATTAATTTTTAGTCTAAATTCTGTAGGAATAATTTGTTTATAATCAGGATATTTTCCCTCTATTAAACGAGAAATTATACTTGCATTTCCAAATTTAAAAAGAATTTGCCCTTCTGCAATAACAACTTCAACAAGATTATCTTCTTCGTCAATATCCCTAACAAGCTCTTGTACGGTTTCTTTCGGTATAATAACAGACTTTATATCTCCTAATAAATCTTGAAAATTTTCCGCTACATTCTTTTTTTCTAACTTTAGTGTTTTTTCAGCTAAGCGATAACTATCAGTTGCAACAAGAGTTAGTTTGTTTTTACTAATTTCTGCTAAATTCATAAAAACTCCCGTAATTTCAACTCTTGATTCGCTGCTAGATATTGCGGGTAAAACTTGAGTTAAAGCTTTTTTAAGTTCAGAATTTTTTATTTTAAATAGCGGATCTATATCTAATTTTGGAGTCAAAGGATATTCTTTTGCATCAATTCCTTTTATATTTGTTTTATATCCATTACATTTTATATTTACAATATCTTCTCGAAGTTTTATTTCTACATTACCAGAAGGTAAATTTGAAACAAAATTAGCAAATAATTTAGTTGGAATTGTAATCTCTCCTTTTTCTTCAATACTTCCTCCAATATAATAACTAACACCAATCTCAAGATTTGTTGAGCTTAATTTTATCATTCCTTTTTCTGTTTTTAATAAAACATTATTTAAAATAGGAAGTGTTGAATTTTTGTTAATTACTTTTCCAACGATACTCAGTGCTTTATTTAAATTTTCTTGGGTACATGTAAATTTCATATTATTATTGTTATATTATTAAATTATTATTTAAAATAGTTGTTATAATAGGTTACTGTTAATATGTGTAAAAGTCTAAAAAGATAATAATATAAAGAAGTTTTTTTATAAATATCTGTGAATAACTTTTATATAAAAAGGTGTATAAAAAGTGGAAAACTTTGTAAAATATAAATTCTATTTTTTTACTGAAATTTATAAACAAATTATATACAAAGTTATTCTAGTAAATTGTGATAGTTTTTAAGAGTTTATACACACTTTATAAACAAAATGGTGTTAATTTTAGGTATAAAGTTTTTCAATAAGAAGGTTTATTTCTTGCTCAATGGTTTTGTCAACTTCCATTTCTTTGGATATTTTTTCAAAAGCATGCATGGCTGTTGTGTGATCTCTCCCTCCAATCCAAGTTCCAATCGACGGAAAAGAGCTTTTAATTTCACTTCTCATTAAATACATAGCAATTTGTCTAGGTTTTACAATTTCTTTTTTTCGATTTTTCATTATCAGCTCATTATTTGAAACATCATAGAATTCTGATACAATTTTGAGAATATCTTTTGGAGTAATGGCTTTTTTAATTGGTTGAGAAATCGTGCTAGCTAAAATATTAGTTGTTGTTTTTATGTCAGGATAGCTATTATTTAGATCACAAACTGCCATAACTCTAGTGAGAGCTCCTTGCAGTTCCC
>JAGLSJ010000049.1 GCA_023270095.1 Minisyncoccota bacterium | reverse complement strand
TTGCCAGCGCAGCCCGATCCGTTGGATATTCTTTTAGATATGGAATTATAACATCCTCTACTTGATTTATTCCTTTATAATCCCAAAGTCTTTCCCCATAAGTATAAACTTCGTCCCCTTTTTCGCCAGTCATTATGTGTGAACAATAATTTTCGATATCAACCTCATTTATTTGCATATGCGGAAACATTTTTGGCTCATCCGGATTTTCATCCGTGACCACAGCTGCGATATTAAAGAGTTCTTTTACATTTCCACCATACCAAGTTGGATTTAATCTTCCAAATTTCAAAATATTTTCCAAGATCTCAAGCCAGACCTCACCAACATATTTTCCTCGAATTTTGAAAACTGACTGATCTGTCGGAAAATATTTAACTTCATCTTCCATTTTTTCGGCAAAAACTTTTGGCTCTGCAAAAGATTTTTTTTGAGATTTATAATCTGTGATAATTTTTTTTATTTTATCAACATCTTGAATTCCAATCATTTTTTCAATTTTTACATTTTTTCGAATCATTTCGAGAGATTCTTTTGGAATTTCTTTGTGAACTTTTGCAAAATCATTACCAACCACATTATGATCTTCATCAACTCCTTTTTCAAAAAAATCAACAAGAACTTGTCCGCTTCCAGACAATTCAGTTCCACAAACAATTAAATATCTTATACTAGGATTAGCTAAAATATTTCGAAATATAAAATTTATACCTTCTTTTGAGTAAAGTTGTCCAGCAATGCAAAAAGAATCAGATCCAATTTCATCTGTAATTTTTTTTGTTGGTGTCCAAAGAGTTGCAATTGCGATTTCGCTTTTTGGATTTCCCAATACAACATTTTCGCTAGAACAAACTGGCCAATCAATTGTATTTTTGCATTTCGACATTTTTGTATAATTAACTAATATTTTCTTTAATCCATTTTTCAACCAAAGGAATAGTTTTCAAAAAATTATCGTGAACTTTTATCTGTTTTTCATCTATATCACTTGGCTTGATCCAGATATATTCTTTGACATCATACTTTCTCTCAATTTCATCAGCTGATCTTTTAAGGACTATTTCCTGCTTTTTTGGAAATTTGGCGATATAAGTCACGATTGGAATGAAAATTCCTTTTTCTTTGTATGGATTATCACCTTGTGCATAAGATATTTTTGCATCAATTAACTCTATATCATTTCGATCCACGCTAATTCCCACCTCTTCTTCTGTTTCTCTGATTGCCGAATCAATAAATTGTTCCTTGTCATCATAATCAACTTCACCACCAGGAACTGTCCAAACATCATTATTATTTCTTTCCTTAACCAAAAGTATTTCTTTCTTTTTATTTACTAAAACCAATGAGCCAACAAAATATGCCGATTGAACTGGAAATTCTACTTCTTCTTGATTATTTTTCATTTCTTGTAAAAAATTATTATATTCTTAATTTAGCATATATTCAGCAATTTTTCAAATTATTGTACTAGTCCAACACGTTCTAGACAACAAACTATTATTTATCATATAATCTACTAAAAATAGAAAAATAAAAAAGGGAATTAGATTTTCCCAATCCTAAGGAGTTGATCTAATTCCAATAATTTTTCTGCATAGTTTGGATATATATTAATATCCCAATTACCTATTTCTTCCATTGAACTTGGAAGTGGTAGCAAGATAGTATCTACAATTTCACAACCTTCTTCCGGCACCACATTTAATCGAACATCGCAAGGATTCCACTCTCCCTTGTAAACATACGATGATATTATCATTCCAATTCCATCGTATGGATCGTATTCTGATGTCGGTAAGATTAGTTGAGGTTCTCCTATATTAACAAGTTTCCGGTCATCTAGCATAAGACCAATTTCTTGCCAAGTTTCTTCGGCTGCCGCCTCTTTTAAACCTTGTCCGTCGCGAACTTCTACTTCTCCTCCAACGGGAGTGTAAATTTGAGCTTCTTCCCTATCTTCCGAAAGAGTTAAGAAGATACTTCCTTTTTCGTCAACCAGCGTAACATTAGCAAAAATATAAAAAGCTGACGCTGGATAATCTCGTTTTCCTAGTGCAGGTGTTAAATCTGCGAATGTAGTTTCTTTAATATTTATTCCTCCAATATTTTCGATAGCAAAAATGTTTTATCTATACTAGGTAAATTTTACCTCATATCTTCACAATGTCAATCCCTCTGCTTGTAATTACTCTTTCTCCGTCAAAAACTGATGAGCCTCGAGTATAAACAATTTTTTTAAACTCTGCTAATGCTACAAGCTTGGCGCAAGCTGGACATGGAAAGTGAGTAACATATAAAATCGTGTCTTTTAAAGAAACTCCATCGCGCGCCGCTAAAGATATAATAGACGCTTCGGCGTGGGTTACACTGCAAATTTCAGGATCTTTTCCAGGCTTAATTGAATCACGAATACATCCAATTTTATAACATTCATCTTCAGTGGGTAGCATTTGATTAAATCCTCGAAAAATTACTTTGTCATCTTTGACAGCAACTGCTCCAACTTGTCTCCACCAACATTTTGATTTTTCTGCTTCTTCTAAGGCTTCATTCATAAATTTCTGATGTGTTTTTATCTCCTCTTTCGACAATTCAGATGTCTCTTTTTTGAATTCTTGAACTTTGTCATCAGACCATCTTAATCTAATGTCATGATATTCAATAATATTTTCATATTTATTATCTAATAGATATTTTTTGGCAAAATCTTCTCCTTTATCCCCTTTCAAAATAAATATTTTATCAGGTTTTAGTTCATCAATAATTTGAGAAAAATTATTCTGATTTACAGAAAAATAATCTTCAACTTTCAGATATGAGTTAATTATTTGTTTTGTATCTTCTGTGGGAATTTTTCTAATGTCAGGTTCTAGAGATGTTAATTCCCTGATAAGTTCATCATTTATAATACCTACAAAAAAAACAAGCTTAGACTTGTCTTTTTTAATTTCATTTAAAAATGAAATATATCCTTTATGGAATACTGAAAAATCACCAAAAATTAATACTTTTTCTTTTGACATATTTTATCCAATAGGAAAATTAATTACTTTTGCTATTTTATTTTTATCTAATTTTGGAACAAGAAGATGAAAATGCAAATGGCAAACTGTTGCTCCAGTGTATTTTGTATCACCAAACCGCAAAGATAATACTCCACCTTTAATTTTATATTTTTTTATCACCCATTCTGACAATTCTGAAACTACTTTCAAGTCAGCTATTTTGAGATCTCCAAATTCTTCCTTGTGTTTTTCTGAAATAATTAAAAAATGAAATTTTGAATTTTCATATGGCCAACTACTTTCAGTAATAAACCATCCCTTTTCATTTTTTAATATTTTCTTTTTGTGATACTTAAAATTTTCTTTGCAAAATGGACACTTCTCAGTTTTTTCTATAGTTTTTAGAGTGTCTTTGTAATCCTTTGATTTTGCATTCTTTTTATTAACTACTTTTTTCATAGTTTAATATTAGACAAAATATGTTCTAATCTTTTTTTGAATGTTTTTTCAATAATGTCGCTTGTAGATGTGTTTTCAGCTTGTCTTTCAAGAAGTTTCATTTCTCCGCATAATTTTTCAATTTTTTCTCGTTGTTCTTTCGGATAACTCTCTTCAATTGCAACAAAAATATCAGGATTAACTTTTCTCAGAATATTCATCTCCCAATCACCTTTCTCATCTACATCATCAATAATCGTAACATAATCAACAAAAGACTGATAACTCAACATTTCCATTCGTTCTTCTTCTGGGATTACTGGTCGCAATGAATTCTTTTTATAAATTTTAATCGCCCTGTCACTGTCAACCCCAACAACAAGAATATCTCCTTGTTGTTTTGCAGTATTCAGATATCGAAGATGCCCAATATGAAGCATATCCCAAGAACCTATCGTACAAACCACATTGTTTCCAAGAATTTGCTGAGCCTTGATAAGCTCTGCTAATTTTTCATAATCAGTAATTATTTTATTTTTTATTTCCATAAT
>JAGLSJ010000048.1 GCA_023270095.1 Minisyncoccota bacterium | reverse complement strand
AGGGAAATGACGAGAAAATGGTTGGAGAAAAAGGTTCTTTTAAACATAAAAGAACTTAAAATGATCTTTGTTTACAAATAATCATTTGGTATCTGTGGATGTATTTGGACATTAAATTTAGTGTTCTGGTATATCTGCAGATACTCTTATCTCTTTGATTTTCACCCTTTCAAAGGGAAAATGATTTTAATCAAAGATTTAAGAGTCATACTCATGCATATATTATTAAAAACGGCATTACAGTATGGCTTTTTTATTGTCAAAATTTAGTTTTTACATAAAATGGTTGATTTTTAATAAATAGAAACGAGACATTACCTCGATTTTTTTTGTATATACAGGCGGGAATTATTGGTCTTCTTTATTAGTTTCAGATTTTTGTTCAAGACAAATAATTATGCTCATTGCCTAAAGTTCGGAGCAATGTTATTATATAAGTACAGTTAGACTGTATTTTTTATGTGAAATAATTTTTAAATTTGAAAAATATGAACGATAAAAATAATGAGAAATTAAAGAATATCAAAATTAAATTAATTGAGAAAAAGAAATCTATTATTGCTCAATTGCAAAAATTTGCGAAAAAAAATAAGAACATTAAAGATGATTATAAAACTGATTTTCCTAACCTAGGAGATCATGCTGATGAAAACGCTGTTGAAGTTTCTGATTATGCAAGTAAGCTTTCTGTGGAGCATGATTTGGAAAGTGAGTTGAAAAATATTGAAGGAGCTCTGAAAAAGACTTCTGAAAACACTTATGGGACTTGTTCGGTTTGTGGAGAAAAAATTAATCCAAAAAGATTAGAAGTTATGCCTGAAGCGAATTTGTGCATTAAGTGCGCTGAGAAAAAAAGATAGTTATTTGTGATAATGGGAAAGTTACAAACATAATATGATTTAAATGATACTTTTGAGATATAAAAAACAGCAAGGATTCAAAATGGTTTTGATATCACTGGCTGTTTTATTTTTTGATCAAATCGGAAAGTCTTTATCTCTGAACAATATTAGTGGATTTTCTCTATATAAAAATTATGAAATTTTATTAGGCGTGTCATTTGGTTTTCATTTGCTGTTCATAGCACTTATAATTGTTATTATTCTTTTCAAGAGAAAGCTTTTTTCAAAATGTGATGACATTTCAATCGTTGCTTTTTCTTTGTTGCTTGGAGGAATTGTAAGTAATTCTTTTGATAGATTTTTATACGGATTTGTAATTGATTACTTTATCTTTTTTAATTTATTTGTTTTTAATCTCGCTGATTTATCAATCTTTTTTGGTCTATTAATAATAAGCTGGAAAATTTTCCGAAAATAAGGTAGAATAAGACTATAAAAAAAATAGTTTATTTTTAAAAATAAAAAGACACGACTTGTTGTCGTGTTAAATAAAATATTATTTTATTGATTCTCTCCTGTCTCTGTTTTGATTCTTAATGCTTTTTTAAACCCATATATTTCTCCAGCAATTTGAAGAGAAGGATGAAATCGTCCAAATTTCTTTCTGTGCTCTTTTTGTTCCTTTTCCAGATTTTTTATGTTTGTTTTTAGTTCAATTATTTCAAGCGTAATTCCTTGTTCAAAAGATTCAGACTCTGCTTTTGATATAAGTTTTTGATCGAGATAAAAAACATAAATACATAATCCAAGTCCAATTACTACTAAAAGACTAATAGTAATTAATAGTATCCAAGACCATATTTCAATTGTCACTATTATCAACTCCTGCTTTGATTTTAATAACATATATCATTATTGTCAATAAAAATGTCTAAAAAATCGGTAATTTTAATTTTATTTATAATCTTTGTCATTTTTGGATTTGGGTATTTTTTGTTTAAATCATATCCGAATTTTAAGGCGCCTCAAGTTGAAAATGATCGAATTGTGGAAGTGGAGTTGGAATTTTGGGGGCTTTGGGACAATTCTGATGATTGGAAAAAAATAATTGAAAAATTTGAAAAGAAAACATATGAATTTAATGGACAGAAAGTGAGAGTTTCGATAAATTATACAAAAAAAGATTTTGCTTCATATCGAGAAGATGTTGAAAAGGCGAAAGAAAAAGACAATAATCCAAATATTTTTTATATAAATAATAATTGGTTTAGTGATTATAAAAAAGATTTGGAACCATTAAGCGGAAATTCAGCTTATACAGAAGAATATAATTTTCTTAGTTATGATGATGTTTTGGATATTTTTCCAGCGAATACAATGATTGATTTTGTGAATGATAATTCGCTTTATAGTATTCCGCTATATACAGACTCTCTTGCTTTATATTATAACAAAGACTTATTTCAAAAAGCAGGAATTGAAAATCCACCAAAGTCGTGGGTAGAGTTCAAGAATAATGTTATGAAATTAACTGTTTTTGGGAAAAAAGATAGCATAACTCAATCTGGAGTAGCTCTTGGAACTGGTGATAATGTAAATCGTTCATCTGACATACTTTCTCTTTTGATAATGCAAGGAGGAGGAAAGGTGATTGGTAAAAATGGTGAGGTGGACATAAACAAGGGGGTTGAAGTAAGTACGACAGAAGGCGTTGAAAAAAGAAATCCAGGAGAAAGGGCTATCTCTTTTTATTCTGAATTTTCAGACCCTCAGAAAGAGATTTATTCGTGGAATTCTGATCAGGAAAATTCAATTCAATCTTTTGCTGATGGAAAGTTGGCAATGATGTTTGGATATAGTTATCAAATTCAGAATTTATTATCTTTGAAACCTGATCTGAATTATGCAGTTGCGCCGATACCTCAACTTGAAAATTCAACTGTTATAAATTTTTCAAATATTTTTTCTCCTGTTGTTTCAAAAGATGATAACTGTAAAGTTGATATTGCGGAATTGTCTGACAAAATTG
Organism: Minisyncoccota bacterium; assembly: GCA_023270095.1. Classification (GTDB taxonomy): domain Bacteria; phylum Patescibacteriota; class Minisyncoccia; order JAHIHE01; family JAGLIN01; genus JAGLLA01. The sequence continues at coordinate 1,177 of JAGLSJ010000048.1, read as the reverse complement.
ATTGTAGTAAGATTGCTTGGAGTTTTTTGAGTTTTGCTACTCAAAAAGAAAATTCTGAATTATATTTGGATTTAACAAACAAGGCTGCGGCGAGAAAAGATTTAATTCAAAAGCAGATTCAAAATAGCGGTCATATTGGTGTTTTTGCATCTCAAGCTGAGAGTGTTGTTTCTTACAATAAGTTTAGTGACGAGGTTGATGATATTTTAGTTGATATGTTAGATGAAATAAACTTAGATCGAGAAAAAATTGATGAGAAAATTGATGAAGCTGTAGAAAAGATTGAGATATTGAAATAAATTTTTGTATAGGAATTTTAATATTTTCAAAATTACAAAAGAAATTGCTTTAAAAAAATAATAAAATTTATGATACAATTAATTACATTTACTGATGGAGGATCTCGTGGAAATCCTGGACCAGCTGCTTGCGGTGCGGTTATTAAGAACGAAACAGGAAAAATCATTCTTCAAGTTTCAAAATATATTGGGAAAACGACAAATAATCAAGCAGAATATGGAGCTTTGATTTTGGCGCTGGAAAAAGTTTTGGAAATTTATAAAGACAAAAAAAAGAAGATAGATTTGAAATGCTATCTTGATAGTGAACTTGTGGTCAAGCAATTGAAAAAAGAATATAGAATGAAAAACGAGGGGTTGAAACCACTTTTTTATCAAGTTTGTGATTTAATTTTGAATTTTAATTCCGTGAAATTTTTCCATATTCCTCGAGAAGAAAATAAATTGGCAGATAAGTTGGTGAATATTGAGTTAGACAAGAGAGGATAGGATATTTTTTGATGTCATCTTGTAGCGAAGCGATAAAATTCCGTGACTACTTTGCATAAAATTATGACTTAGAAAAGGAACAAGTTATAAGAAGCAAATATGCAAATAAATTCAAAATAAGCTTATAGTGAGTTTTTTAAATTTTATCAATCCTAATCAACTTAAAATGAAAATTGCTTTAGTTCATGATTATCTCGTTCAATATGGAGGAGCTGAAAGAGTTTTGGATGCTTTTGCGGAGATTTTTCCGAAAGCCCCGATTTTTACTATGGTCTATGACAAAAAATTGATGGGTGGGGCTTTTGAGAATAAAAAAATCAAAACTTCTTTTTTGCAGAAAATTCCTTTTGTTGGATCTCATCACAGACTTTTTCCACTTTTGATGCCGA
>JAGLSJ010000047.1 GCA_023270095.1 Minisyncoccota bacterium | reverse complement strand
GTTCTTCCAGCTAGCACAGTCGCTAGTATAAAAATTGCTTTTGATTGGTTGAGAGTTAGAAAAGATGATACTACTGAGAGCAGTATATTAGGGATGGTTTACGAAGGGGAGTCTTATGAAGTTCTTGATAAAAAGAATGGTTGGTACAAAATTAAATCAAAGATTGGAACAGGATGGGTTTCAGGAGTTTATGTTCAGGAACTATAAGATTTTTTTAAAAGTGTATATAGAACTTAGATGAAAAAATCTAAAGTTTATAACTGTGATTTGTCACAATTGTCACACACAAAACCTCCGCAATCCGCGGGGGTTTTTGTTTTGTCTCGGAATAGAGCAGGTTTCAACCAATCGCACACGGAGTAGCAGGTTTTAACCTGCTCTTGTTGAAGTTTCAATAAACTTTCCGATATTTCATCGCACACTAAAGTGTGCTACTCCAAAAAGTATGTTGCTCTAATAAACAACAGATCCTGAACTAAATTCAGGATGACAGAATGTATTGTGAAACTTCTCATGGGATCCTTCGACAAGCTCAGGATGACAGGCAAGTTCAGGATGACATAAAGAATATTGTTTTGTGAAACTTCCCATGAGATTTTATCGTTTCGTTTGTTGCCCTTTATTTTTTTTAAGATTTTTTTGAGGTTGGATTCCTGTAACTAACTTCATTCCCAATAAATGAAAAATGTGTTATAATTTCATTAAGATGATAATATATATTATAATAAAAATATGAAAAAACGGTCCGAGGCTTATCCAAGTATTGGTGATTGTAAAAAAAATAATATAAATCTTTGGCAATGTCCCAGCTTTCTATTTATTGTTATGGGGATTGTAAATATAGTCGTTATCCTTCTAATGTATCTTTTGGTTAAAGGTTCTGACATTCCAGAACTTGTTATTGTAAGCGTGGTTTCAGTTAGTATTTTGATTTTGGGCGTGGGAGTGTTAATGATTAATAGTGTTTATAAAGAAGTGTTAATGAATCAGATGAAGTCTGAATTTGTTTCGATTGCTTCTCATCAACTCAAGGCTCCTCTTTCTGGGATGAGATGGTCCACGGATATTCTATTAGCAGATAAAGATTCTTTTAGTGTGGATCAATATGGATATATTCGGGGTATTCAAGATAGCACTTCTCGAATGGTAAGACTCGTTAATGATCTTTTAGATGTTTCGAAAATTGAAGCTGGTAATATGCAAGTCAAGTTGCAAGAAACCAATCTTTCCGAATTGATTAAAATAGTTGTTTCAGAACTTAATTCTTTTGCTTTGGCTAATAATGTCGAGCTTTTTTTGAAAATTGATCAGGATTTGAAAAAAGTAAAAACTGATGAAATTAGAATCAAAATGGTGATGCAAAATTTTATTGATAATGCTATAAAATATGTTGGTACAAAAAATGGCAAAATCGATATTATGTTGAAAAATGAAAAAGATAAGGTTGTTTTTTCAGTAAAAGATAACGGTTTGGGAATTCCGAAAGAAGAACAAGAAAAGATTTTTGACAAGTTTTTCAGGGGGAATGGAATTGCAAAACGACAAACTATCGGAACTGGACTTGGACTTTATATCGCCAAAGCTGCTATTGAAGGTTCAGATGGAGAGATTGGATTTAATTCAAAAGAAGGGGAAGGAAGTACTTTTTGGTTTCGATTGCCTGCGATAAAATAATCTAGTTTAATTGATAATTTTTAATAAACATTATGAACGATAATAAAAAAAAGATTCTCATTATTGAAGATGAGGCAACTTTACAAAAAGCGTTAAGTGATACGTTGATTAAAGAGGGATATGAAGTTGTGAGCGCTATTGATGGTCTTATAGGTCTTGATTTAGCTAGATCAGAAAATCCAGATTTGATTTTGCTTGATATAATTTTGCCTGGAATGGATGGATTTGATGTTTTACGTAATATAAAACAAAAAGATAATTCTGAAGTTCCTGTCATTATTTTGACTAATCTGAGTGATTTAGATGACATTCAAAAAGCATTAGATATTGGCGCAACAACCTATCTCGTGAAAGCTGATTTTCATCTAGTAGATGTTTTGAAAAAAGTGGAAGAAGTTTTAGCTACATAAAAGTATAAAAAGTTTGAAAAATTTATAGAATAATTTTTATGAAAGTTGACGATAAAGATCTAAAAATATTTTTAAATGATTTGGGATTTATCTCGAAAAAAGATTTAGAAAGCGCTTTTTCTGAAGCTAAAAAAAGTGGAAAGAGTTTTGGAGATGTTCTTGTTAAAAAGAAACTTATTCCACTTGAAGAAATGGAAAAGCTTCAAGCATATGTTCTTGGAATACCTTTTGTAGATTTGACGAAAATAGAAATTGATCCTGAAGTTCTTCATATTATCTCTGAACCTGTTTCAAAGCAATATGGAGCAATAGCTTTTGAGAAGAAAGGCTCGCAACTCAGAATTGCAATGCTGGAACCGAATGATTTACAGTTTATAGATTTTATTAGTAAAAAAACAGGACTTAATGTTATTCCTTGTATAACTAACAAAAAGGGAATAAAAAAAGGTCTAAAACTTTTTCAAAAAAGTCTTGAAGCGGAATTTGGTGAAATGGTGGGTGGGGTTGATGCGATAGGTCTTGATGATGGCGAAAAAATAATTATAAAAAAAGATAAAAGCGAAGGAGAAGATGTTGATCTTGAAAAAGCGGCGGAAGATATTCCAGTGATAAAAATTGTAGATACTTTGCTTAAGCATGCAATTATAGAAGGAGCTAGTGATATTCATATTGAGCCCGAAGAAAAAGATGTTGTCATTCGATATCGAGTTGATGGAGTGCTACATGATGCGATGACATTGCCTCGGGTTGTTATGCTTGGAATTGTTGCGAGAATTAAGATTCTTTCAAATTTGAAAATAGATGAACATCGACTTCCGCAGGACGGAAGATTCAAAATTGAAACAGGAGAAAATAAAGTTGCTTTTCGTGTTTCTATCCTTCCTGTTTTTGATGGAGAAAAAATTGTTATGCGTCTTTTGAATGAAACATCAAACGATCTGACATTGGAACAAATTGGGTTTAGGGAAAGAGATCTGGCTGTTACGGAAAATGAAATCAAAAAACCTAATGGAATGATATTAGTGGTTGGACCTACTGGAAGTGGAAAAACAACGACTCTATATACCATAGCGGCAATTTTGAATACTCCAGATGTGAACATTAGTACACTAGAAGATCCTGTGGAATATAGAATGCCTCGGGTAAATCAATCTCAAGTGAATGCAAAAATTAACTTCACTTTTGCGTCAGGATTGCGAACTCTTTTGCGTCAGGATCCAGACATTATAATGGTGGGAGAAATTAGAGATAAAGAAACGGCAGAGCTTGCAGTTCATGCAGCCCTGACTGGACATTTAGTTCTCTCAACTCTTCATACAAGTAGCGCAGCGGGAACATTACCTCGACTTACGGATATGGGAATTGAATCTTTTTTAGTTGCTTCAACTGCGAATGTAATTATATCACAAAGACTTGTGCGTAAGATTTGTCCTGAATGTAAGGAAGAATTTAATTTTAGTGAAGCAGATTTTGATAGTTTGGGAAAGAATTTTGATATTGATTTAATTTCAGAGGCAGTAAAAAAAAGTGGCGTACTTAAAAAAGAATATAAAAACAATAAACAAATGTGGCTTGATATTAAGCTTTATAAAGGTAAGGGATGTAATAAATGTAGAAACGGATATAAAGGAAGACTTGGCATTTTTGAGGTTTTGCAAGTTGATGATCAGCTGAGTAAGCTTATAAGTGGCTCTGCTCCAGTTGATGAGATTGAGCAAGCTTCAAGAGAGAATGGAATGACAACAATGCTAGAAGATGGAATTATCAAGATCGTTCAAGGAAAAACAACACTAGAGGAAGTTATTCGTGTTACGAAGGAATAATATTAAGCGGTTAATAAAAATGAAAAATCTAATAATAGATATTTAATACCAATCAATGGAATATTCATATAAAGCAAAATCTAATAGCGGAGAGATAAAGTATGGAAAGATTAAAGCTAATGATAAACATGATTTAAAAAAAAGGCTTAGAAAAATTAAGTTGTCTTTGGTGTCCGAAGAAATTATAAAAGAGGGGAGTGGGAAAAAAGAAATCAGTATTTCAAAAATTTTAAAGAGAGTAAGTGTTGTAGATAAGATGCTTTTTG
>JAGLSJ010000046.1 GCA_023270095.1 Minisyncoccota bacterium | reverse complement strand
TATTGTTTTTAATTTTTTCAAAAATTTTATTAACCTTACTAATAATATTATTTTCATCAATATTTACTATTGTTCTATCTGCCATTACAATTTTCCCGTTAATAATTGAATCTGTCACATCGGTACCATCAGTATTATACACCAAAGTAGAATAAATATCATAAGAAGGAATCAATCCAATTTTCCCAGAATCAATTAGTATGATATCCGCCTTTTTCCCTTCTTCAATTGAGCCAATTTCGTTTTCAAGGCCTAAAGATTTTGCTCCATCTATAGTAGCCATTTTAACTATTTTTTCAGGACTAAGACCGCTCTCGTTTTTACAATATCCTTTTTCATTCTGACATTCACTACTAGTAAAAGCGATAAAATTCATTTGATCAAACATATCAAGGCTATTACTACTACCAACACTGTCTGTTCCAATCCCAATTATCAATCCATTTTCTAACATTGTTTTTACTGGAGCCGTATATCCCAATAATTTATAATTACTTTTTGAATTAAACGATATTCCCACATCTTTATATTCAGAAAGATAATTAATTTCATCCTCTGTAAAATTTACAGCATGAGCAAAAATAATTTTATTATCAAGAATCCCTGAAATAGAAAGCATCTCTATTGGTGTCTTGTTATATTTATCAATAAATACATCTCTTTCTTTCCGATCCTCCGCTATATGAATATGAACAATTAAATCATTTTTATCGGCGATTCTCTTAACCTCCTCAAGTCGCTCTTCTGAAAAATTTACAAGAGGATTTGGAGCAATTGAAAAACTAATAGTAGAAGTACTACCATACTTTGATAAAAAGTCTTTTTCTATTTTCACTTCACCATTTTCAAAATAAAAAGGAACATCTATAACAGCTCTCATTCCTATTTTTTTAACTGACTTTGCCACACTTTCTTCGAAAAAATACATATCATTAAATGTCGTCGTTCCAGATTGAATCATTTCAATTTCACCAAAAAGAGAGCTCCAATAAACATCTTCTTCTGTAATAATTTCTTCAAATTTATTGATATTTGCAAGCCACTCAGTGAATTTTGATTTATCGTCGATTCCTCGAAAAGGAGCCATCGCGACATGAGTATGCGTATTAACAAGACCCGGCATAACAATTTTTCCTTTTGCGTTTATTATTTTTTTTGATTTATAGTCGTGCTCTTTCTCTCCAATTCCAATGATTTCTTCGCCCCTAATTGCAATCCAACCATTATGAATAATTTCTGAATTATCATTCAAAGTTAAAATTATCGCATTTTGAATTAATATATCAGCGTTATAATTCTTATCTAGAATATAATATTTATAATAAGAAATTCCGAAAAGAATTATGCCAAACAACACCAGAGCTATAATTTTATTATAAAGTGCTTTTTGAAACATTTTTTATAAATGAAATATCTTATAAACCAACCTTCTAGTTTGCCGCGACTAAATCAATCATCGTTGAATTATCATTCATAGAAGTTGTAATAACAAGAATATTATTATGAATAAAATAATTTAAAGCAGTATCTTTGTCTTCCAAATGAGCATAATTTATTTCTACTTCATCAAGATTAATTGAAGTAAATGCTTTATGCGAATAATCTCCACTCGCGTCATCTATAAACAAATTTTTAAATACAGAAATCATTTTTTTATTATTCGTCTTATCAGCTTCCCAGTTTTTCATAATATTATGCATCAATCCATCTTCATTTATTTCAATCGCCAATCCATATCGTATAGTACCTTCTTCTGTTTCAAAAATAAATATATTATAATTTCCCGTAGTTGCTTCAAAAAATCCATCACTAAAAATACTTTTATCTTTCTTGAGAATAACAGCCAAAGCATCTTCTAAAGTCAGAAGATTATTATCATTCTTGTTATCAACTATTCTAAAATTTATAGCTTTTACATTTTTATTAAATTCTATTTCATCATCATTATTCGGATTATATAATCCAACAAGACTGTTTTTCTCTCTCGTCACTTCTTGAAGGTCTGAAAATCTTTCAATCTCAAATCCAGTTATAACCACTAGAGGTTCAACGACAGGCGGTTCTTGTTTTTGTGAAAAAAGAAGATACACAGAAATCCCTACTAAAGCGACAAACGATACTCCTATTAGTATAATTTTCTTCCAAGGCAAAGAAGCTAATTTTATATGATATTTTTGTATTATCCCCTTTTTCAATTTTTTATACTCTTCATCTTTTGTAATAATATTGCTCTGCTCATTTTGAATCCGTTCAGATTCTTTTAGTGCTTTAATATCCTCATTCTCATTTTTCTGCTTAATAGTTTTTGAAACAGAACTATAAAGCTCCTGCTTTCCATGTATCAACCTTGTACTCGGAGATACATAATTTTCATTATAAGCATTTAACGACTGCTCTTTGCTAAATTTTTTATCTTTTGTCTCTTGCCTATCCTTTTCAACATTTAACACTCCTGATTTTAATGAACTGATTTTATCTTTTTCTTTGCTTTCTGTTACAGTTTTTTCTTTAGTGTTATCAATTTTATTATCATCTTTCTTGCCATTAATTTTTTTTGCAAGATCGCTCCAAAGAAATTTTTTTTGAATTTCTTTGTTTTTATCAAGACTTCGTTCATTTTTTTTGTTGATAACGTTCTTTTCAAGAGAAACTTCTCGATTTATTCTATCAGAAATAGACTTATCCTTTTCATCTACTACTTTTTCTTTTCTAGAATAACCATTTTTTTTATCATCCTGGATGTCGTTTTTAATATTTTTTACATCAGGAATTGCAACAGGTTTTAATTTTTCAGAAGTATTATGATCTTCTTTTTTTGGCGCAGTAACAGGTTTTGATATCCTGCCAATTAAATTTTTTAAATCATCTATACCATTTTCTTCAGCATTCGTTTCTTTATTATTCTGATTATTAACAACTTCTCTTAAGAGCATATTTTTTTTATCTTCAGTCTTTTCATTTTGGCATGAAGCTATCGACGCCTTTTCAACAGCTCCTTGATTTTTATTCTTAACATCCTTACCGTTTTCAATACTTGCTTTCTTAATAAGACGAGAAAGTTGATCGTCTTGAGAATTATTTAATTTATTATTATCGTTTTCAACAACTGATGTATCAATAATGGCAGGCGCTTCTTTAACGCTACTGCTTTTTTGCGATACAGCCTCTTCTTGTTTTCTGGGACCAACACTTTTAATATTAGAAGAATGATTTTCTGTTATAGGCTTAACTGGATTTTGTTTAGTTTTTGGCCCTTCCGTCTTCGCGCCATCACTCTTATTAGTTGCCTCGTCAAGATCATCCTGCATTGTTCTAATTGTTGAACTATTGCTCATAGATTTTTTTATTTAATTTATATAAAATAATATAGTAATCTTCGAAAAATAAAATTTTCATCATCACAAAGAATTCTGAAACCTAAAATTTATTAATTTCTTTGAATTACAAAATGTCATTTTAAATGAAACGAAAAATCCCAAAACTATATATAAAGAACTTAATTGTGGAATTGCCACGCTCCTTTCGTCACTCGCAATGACAATAATATTTATATTCCGTAATTTAAACTAATTTATCAGAATTTCTTATACAAATATAATTATACTACTCCTTTATGAGTTAAGTTAATCCTACCTTGCGAGTCAATTTCTTTGACCTTAACCTTAATAGAAGCTCCTACTTTCACAACATCTTCAACTTTTTCAACGCGACCTTCAGCAAGTTCTGAAATATGAACCAAACCATCTTTTCCAGGAAGAAGTTCAACAAAAGCTCCAAAATCCATAATTTTAACTACTGTTCCTTGAAAAACTTCTCCAGCGACAATTTCTCTAGTAAGATTCTTAATCCATTCTTCTGCTTTTTTAGCGCCCTCAGCACTTTTTCCAGTTATCAAAACAAGGCCGTCATCTTCAATATCAATAGCTACATCAGTTTCAGCGATGATTTCATTGATAATTTTTCCACCAGGACCAATTACATCTCTAATTTTTTCTGGATTAATTCGAAGCGTAGTGATTCTCGGTGCGTATTGAGATAAATCTTCTCTTGGTTCCTCTATTGATTTATTCATAATGTCAATAATATGCATTCTTGCCTTTCGAGCCGCAGTTAATGTTTCTTCTATAATATCAATTGTAATTCCTTCTAATTTTACATCCATTTGCATCGCATTAATTCCAACACTCGTTCCAGCAATTTTGAAATCCATAT
>JAGLSJ010000045.1 GCA_023270095.1 Minisyncoccota bacterium | reverse complement strand
TAATAATCAAGAAATATTAAATAAAATTTTTCAATATTTAAAAGATTTAGGTAAAAAAGAAAATGTTGGATTTGTGAGAATTAGTCCACTTCTTGAGAAAACGCAAGAAAATCTCGAGAGATTTCGCAAATTTGGATTCAAAAATGCTCCAATTCATATGATGCATCCTGAGATGACTTGGCTTTTAGATATTACAAAAAGTGAAGATGATTTGATGAAGGGGATGAGAAAAACACATCGAAATTTAATTAGAAGAGCTATAAAAGATGGAGTTGAGATAGTCAAAAGTAATGATGAAAAATATTTGAAGGCTTTTTATGACATTCACAGTGAAACTGTCAAAAGACATAAATTCATTCCATTCTCCTATGATTATATTAAAAAAGAAATAGAGACTTTTAGACAAGACAATCAAATTGAAATATTTTCAGCAATATATGATGAAAAAATAATTTCATCAGCTATTATTGTTTTTTATGGTAAGCAAGCATTCTATCACCATGGCGCATCGTCTAGTGAATATATGAAAGTTCCTTCTTCATATTTAAGTTTATGGGAGGCAATCAGAGAGGCAAAAATAAGAGGCATAGAAATTTTTAATTTTTATGGCATTGTTGATGACAAGCCAAATCATCCTTGGAGCGGTCTTTCAAGATTCAAGAAAGGTTTTGGCGGTTATCAAAAAAATATATTGCATTGTCAGGATTTACCACTAAGTAAAAAATATTTGTTAACTTATTTTATTGAAACTGCGCGAAAAATCAAAAGGGGATATTAGTCTTTTGTTGAAATATGAAATTAAAAATCAAACTGTCATTCTGAGTGAGGTACGAACGAAGAATCCCGTAACTACTTTGTAAAAAATGTAAATTAACATGATGCGAAACTTCTTACGAGGTCCTTCATTTCGCTATCGCTTTATTCAAGATGACAGTTTGTAATTTAACAAAGATTTTGAATCAAGTTTAGAATGACAGAAATAATAAAATTTAATTTATATAAAATGCGAGCTATTAGAAAAAATAAAAGATATAGAAAACAAAAGTATGATTTCAGAAAGAAAAAAAACAGACTGGCTGTTAATTATAAAAAGGCACTAGTTGTCATCTTTTTATTAACTTTTTTTTATTTTTTATTTTTTTCAAGTTTTTTTCAAATAGATAATATTGAGATTGAAGGTAATCAAGGAATTACAAAAGATAGTATAAAAAATATTGTTAACGATGAAATGTCAAAATCAGCTGTAATGATTTTTAGCAAAAATAATTTCTTTCTGGCAAGTAAGACAAATATTGAAGAAAAATTATTTCTTGAATTTTCTGAAATAGAAAATGTCAAAATCAAAAAAATATTTCCTAAAATATTGAGAATAGAAATTATAGAAAAAACCCCTCTTATAATTTGGTGTAGATTGAATCAGTGTTACTATTTAGATGATGACGGTATTGCGTTTGCAACAGAAGAGGCGAATTATGAAGATGTTAACGATGAAAAGTTTATAAAAATTATTGAACAGCTTGAAATTGAAGAAGAGGTTTTAGAAAAGAAAAATAGGATTGCGGAAGACAGTGTTGAGAATAAAATTAAATATATTGAAGATGACGATGGCAAATGGGAGGTTAACGAGGATCTTCATGGAAGGGAATTTTATGAAAAAAAAATTGGTGAAAATGAAACTAAAATTATATATCTTCAGCAAGAAACCGTTGAGGAAATAGTAGAAGATATTGAAGAAAAAATATCTTTGAAACAAATTAACATTAACGATCAGGTTTCAGATCTTGATTTTATAGATTTTGCCCTAGAAATTAACAATGAAATTCAACAAATAAATGATCTCCAGATTAAATATTATAAAACAAAAGGAATAAAAACAAGACAATTAATTGCCTATACTGATAAAAATGTACGAATATACTTTAACACAATAAGTTCTGCAAAATTACAGGCTGAGTATCTTAAGGAGTTTTTATCTAAGGCAATCAGTAAAAATGAGATAAATACGATAGAATATATATATCTTGAGTCTGGAAATAAGATTTTTTATAAATAATCACGGTAGTATTGTAATAAAACTTAAAAATTGATATAATTAAGCAAACTAGTTGTTTTTTCAGCTTATTATTTTTAATTCAAATTTAAGAACAAATATGGATGATCAAAACACAATTCATTCTGATGAACCAAACAATCAAGTTAGTGCTAAGGTATCAGATGAAGACGCAGTTTTTCAGAAGGAAATGGATGACATAGAAAAAGCAAGAGAGGAGCATGAAGAAAAAAAGAAAGAACAGCTTGAAAGGATAAGAAAAGAAAGAGAGAAAAATAAAGGAAAAGTCAAAAAAGAAAATGAGGTTGAAGAGCAGAGAATTGTTGCAGGTCAAGTTGTTCCAACTAAAAAGAAAACCTACGAGCATAAAGCGGAATTATTCAGACATAAAAGACTGAATAATTTTAGTGGCAGGGGATTAACTAAAATAAATAAAACGCTTAAAGGAGTTCATGGAGTTTCTGTGCAGAAAAAAATTGAATTTATAAAAGCTCTTAAAGCTTATAATCCTTCTAAATCAGTTTTAAAAAAAGATGATTTTGTTGATTTTGCAAGAAGGTTTAAATCAAAAAGATTTGTTGGGCAAAGATTTAAAAATGTTGCAAAAGAGGGCATTAATATAAAGGACATGAGAAAAAGATTTGGAAAAAGAGATATCGATAAGCTAACCAGGGGAATTACAGGAGAAGAGGATCCAAACAGATATAAGTCAAGTAGTTCAAGATCAAAAAATTCATCTGTTCCGCCAGCCAATATAAGGCCTAGTAGATAAATTTGATGTATTAAATAATTATTAAATAATTTATGTTATTATTTTGGATATTGCTATTTGTGATTAGTATCACGGTTTTAGTAAAAGCAGCTGATTTTTTTACAGAGAGCAGTGAAGAAATTGGTTTATCTTTGAAAATATCACCTTTTATGATTGGAATTGCGATTGTTAGTATTGGAACATCTCTTCCTGAACTTGCAACATCAGTTATCGCAGCGCTTCAAGGACAAACTGAAATTGCGGCAGCTAATGCAGTTGGTTCGAATATCGCAAACATATTTCTTGTTGTTGGTCTTGCATCTGTGGTAGCGGGAAAATTGAAAGTCAAAAGAAGTTTGATAAATCTCGATTTACCGCTTCTTGCAACTACTACAACTATTCTTGTTTTTATATTATCTGACAAACAGGTTACTTTTATTGAAGGTTTGATTCTGTTATTTACTTATCTTATCTATTTCTTTTATATAATTTCTTCTAATAAAGAAAGAGATATTTTGGAGCATCGCGAAACCGAAGAAGAAAAAAGGGATAAAAGAAAATTTACATTTCCGCCAACAAAAGCGAGTAGAAATCGATTTTTGAAAAAACTTTGGAGTTATAAGCCAAAAGTCGAGCTTGGTGTTTTTGTAACTTTGATTGTAAGCGCGATATTCATATATATTGGCGCAAAATATACCGTAGAATCTTTGATTGAAATTGCCAAAAGCTTGGATATTGAAACTGGCGTAATTGCGATGAGTGCTGTGGCAATTGGAACATCTCTTCCTGAGCTTGTTGTTTCAATTCGAGCGGCCATGAAAAGAAAATATGAAATTGCTCTTGGTAATGTTTTCGGATCGAATATTTTTAATAGTTTGGTGGTTGTAGGAGTTCCGGCGATGTTGGGAACATTGGTTGTCGATGATAAGACTTTTTATATTGGTGTGCCGTTTTTAATCGCGGCGACGTTGCTCTATCTTTTTTCTGGGATTTCAAAGAAAATTTATAATTGGGAAGGTTTAATGTATCTCGTTTTGTATGTTTTATTCTTGTTGAAAATTTTTGGAATTGCGTAAAAGGGTTGTCGTTTTGTAGAAGTGATAGTGAGTCGAAGGATTTCGTGATATATATGCGTTGAATTGTTATAAAACTCATAAATATTTTTAATAAAGTTTTGTGAGATAAAGAAAAATCTCCCGGCTTCTCTTGTCGTTTGATATAACAAATAGGCTATATAAAGTTATGTTTTTTTATATGTCATTTCGAATCCTGATAGGGTGAGAAATCTATGAACTATGTACTATGTCAAAAATAAGAAAGATTTAGATGAAACTTATTTAATTTTTAGATCTCTCAATCGTGCCTCATTTCGAGATGATAAAAATATTTTCCTACTGTTTAAATCTATTGACATTTATCTAACATCGTGATATTGTATAGAGTTTAAGAATTGTTTATAATAAGT
>JAGLSJ010000044.1 GCA_023270095.1 Minisyncoccota bacterium | reverse complement strand
TTAGAAAAATTAAAAGAAGAATTAATCTTTTTAAAAACAGAAAAAAGACAAAGTATTTCTAGAAGAATTCAAGCCGCAAAAGAACTTGGAGACTTGAGTGAAAACGCAGAATATTCTGAAGCTAAAGAACAACAAGCTCTTAACGAAGGAAAAGTTGCTGAGATTGAAGAAATGATAAAAAATGCTGAAACAATTGATAATAAACATTTGAATTCTAGTATAGTGAATATTGGATCAACTATAAAAATTAAGAATACTAAAGGAGAGCGGACTTTCACAATAGTTGGTTCAAATGAAGCAAACCCTTCTGAAGGGAAAATTTCAAATGAAACTCCATTGGCTAGTTCATTTTTAGGTCATAAAGTTAATGATAACGTTAAAGTTGAAACTCCAAGAGGTTTAGTGACATATACTATACTGGCGATTTCTTAAAATATTTTTACAATTGAAATTAAAAATAGACACTTAATGTGTCTATTTTTGTAATTATTTTGAATTACGAAATGTAAAATATGTCAGGAATATAGATACTATTTAAATGTCATCCCAAAATGAGCCTTAGTGATTGAGAAATCTGAAAAATATAACAAATAAAATAAATTATGTTTATAGATTTCTCGTCGCTATCGCTCTGTCGAAATGACAATTTATTGTTTTGTAATTCAAAGTAAGTTAATATCCTAAAAAGTTCTTAACCAGTTTATTTGATTCTTGATAAATCTCAATCCAAACTATTCGCTCATCTCTTTTAAACCATGTCATTTGTCTTCTAGCGTATTGATGAGTGCGGAATTTAATCCTTTGTACTGCATTTTCAAGACTCGTTTCTTTTTTCAAATAAGAATCAATTTCAAAATATCCAATCCCGCTCATAGCTGGCAAATCTGATTTATATTTTTTTGAAAGTTTTTTTGTTTCTTCAATTAGACCTTCTTTTATCATTGTATCGACTCTTTTATCTATTTTTTTATATAATTCTTCTCTGTCAATTTTAATTCCAATTTGCAAAATATTAAAAAGAGGCTTTCCTTTTGTTTGTTGAGATGAAAAAGGTTCTCCCGTTAACTCAAAAACTTCAATAGCTCTGATTAACTTTCTCTTATTATTTAGTCCTATGTTTTTCGCAGATTTTATGTCGATTTTTTCAAGTCGTTCGTATAGGTATTTTTTAGTGTGTTTCTCAAGCCTTTCTCTAATTTTCTTGTTTGGTGATGCTTCTGGAATTTCAAGGTTATCTACGATTGAGCTAATATATAAACCAGTTCCGCCAACAAGGATAGGAATCTTATCTCTTTTATGAATATTATTAATTGTTTTTATGGCAAGTTTTTTGTACTGAGAAAGAGAAAATTTTTGATTAGGTTTTTTGATGCTGAAAAGATGATGAGAGATATTATTAACTAACAAAGGTTTAATTATCGTTTTTATTGAGATTAAATTTCTTTGTATCGCAATTGGAGAACCAGTTCCAATAGACATTTCTTGATATATTTGTCTTGAATCAGCATTAATAATTTCTCCATTATATTTTTTTGCCAACTTCAATGACATTTCAGTTTTTCCTGAAGATGTTGGACCGAGAATAATGACAAGAGGTTTTAGATTTGACATATTTAATAAATGATTTAAAATGATGAAGGTTTAGTAGGAGGTGAAGTTGTGACTGAACTATTAAATGAAGAAAAAAAATTACTGCTGGAAAAATATAAAGCAGCTAGAGAGACTGACAGTTCTGATAAAGAAGCCTTAAAAGAACTAGAAAAAGAAGGTTTAATTAAAATGATAGATCGAAATTGTCAGAAAATTGTAGAAACTACAATAGCCGGAAAAAGATTTTTGGATGAAATATCCAACCCCTGAGTAATTTCACGTGCTCAGGGTTTTTATTCTATTATTTTCCCCTCAAGTCCCCATGCGTTTGCCTGGGTTATTTTTATTTTTGCAAACTCACCAATTTTCATAGCATCTTTTTTCTTGGAAATTTCTTCGACAAGCTCAGGATGACAGAAATGGAAAATTTTTACATTTTTGAAACTTCGAGTTTTACCATATGCATAATCTTTATCAATTTTTTCAATCAAAACATCAATCGTCTTTCCGATATATTCTTGATTATTTTCTAGCGCATTTTTTTCTAAAATTATATTCAAAAAATCTTCTCTTTTCTTTTTTTCTTCCCAACTGACATCATCATTCATCTTTGCCGAAACTGTACCGCTACGAGGTGAATATTTATTGATATAGACCATATCAAACTTAACTTTTTTCATTATTTCGGCTGTATTTTGAAATTGTTCTTCGGTTTCACCTGGAAAACCGACAATTATATCTGTTGTGATTGCAACATCTGAGATAATTTTTCTAATCATTTTTATAAGAGCAAGAAAATGTTCCGATGTATATTTTCGATTCATTTTTTCGAGAATTTCGTTATCTCCAGATTGAAGTGCAAGGTGAATGCATTCAGTACATTTTTCACACTGCGCAATAGTTTTGATGAGTTCTTCTGAAATATCTTTTGGATGACTTGTCAGAAATTTAATCCAAAAATCTCCAGGAATATCATTTATCAATTGTAATAATTTTGGAAAGTCTGTATTTTCATTTGGTTTATATGAGTTTACATTTTGTCCCAAAAGAATAATTTCCCTATATCCATTTTTTACTAAATTTCTAACTTCATTTAATATTTCATCAACAGATCTTGATTTTTCTCTTCCTCTTGTATAAGGAACAACACAATATGAACAAAAGTTATTACAACCAGTCATAATTGGCACATAGGCGGTTATCTTGCTATTGTGTTGAGGATTAATACTAAAATAGTCGTTTATTGTATTATTTTCGGCTTTAGCGGGGGATTCCTGTGTAATACTAGGATTTTGTACCTTACTATCGCTTTTAAAATAATCTTTTTTTAATCTCTCGGGTAATTTCTCAATCTCTTTAATATCAATTATCAAGTCAAACAATTTATCAAACCTATCTTTATCGCTAGGCAATATACATCCTGTAATAACTGTTTTAAAATTTGGATTCTTTTTTTTATAATTTTTATATTTATGAAAATTACCAGAAATTCTACTGACAGCTGACTCTCTAACACTACACATATTAATTACAATCAAATCAGCCTCGTCTTCCTTGGTTGATTTTTCATAATTTGCCAACTCTAAAACCCCCGCAATTCTCTCCGAATCAGAGTGGTTCATTTGACATCCATATGTTCTAATAAAGTATTTCATAAAATAAATTTAATATAACTACCATAACAAAAAAAAGAAATTTAATCAATGATTAGCCTGCGGGTGGCACTTCATGCAAAAAATCTCCTTTACGCTTGTTTTCGCGAGTTTCTTTAATCTCACTATCTAGTATTTGTTTTTATTTTATAAATTTATAATCTACGTAATTATATTGCCAATATTTCATAATAATAAAAAAACGATTCAACTAAGAATCGTTAAAAAATTGAAATTATTCTTGTGCCTGGTCCATATGATTTATATCTAATATTTTTAGATGTTGTTAGACCATTCTTAACAAGTAGATTGCATTTAGATATATTTATTATCCCGCAGACTTTAACTTTTTGTCCTTTAATTATTAATTCAGCAGCTATAAAAAACTCATCTGTTTCTATATTGCTCTTTTTTAATGCTACGATAACACTTTCAATTGTTGTATGCAATTCCATTTTAATAGAACCTCCTATGAATAGAATAATATATCTATAAGTTTACTATGTCAATTATAATTATTTATATAACTATATGTTACTTATAAATAATAAAAGGTGATTTATTTTTTTTCATCAATTTCCTTTTTGATTTTTTCAATAAACTTATCTGTCTTCATATCTTCAATATTCCTTGATCCTTTGGATCGAATTGCGACTGAATCGCTTTGTGATTCTTTTTCACCAACAACGAGCATGTATGGAATTTTTTGCTTTTCTGCCTCGCGAATTTTTTTGTTAATACTTTCATTATTGTCATCAATTTCAACTCGAATGTTATTTTCAAGAAGTAGTTTTTCAATTTTCTGAGCGTAAGCAAGATGATTTTCAGAAGAAACTGGCAAGATTTTCACTTGAACAGGGGAGAGCCAGAGAGGAAAATTACCAGCAAAATGTTCAATCATCAGAGCAAGAAATCTTTCATATGAACCTAGGATAGCACGATGAACCATTACTACAAATTCATCTTTTCCTTCTTTATTTGTATAGACCAAATCAAATCGTTTTGGAGTTGCAAAATCAAGTTGAACAGTCGGAATTTGAACTTCCTTCCCTAGTGAATCT
>JAGLSJ010000043.1 GCA_023270095.1 Minisyncoccota bacterium | reverse complement strand
AGAAATCTTTGACAAAACAATGAAATCATAAATCTAGCTGCATTCGATGCTAAGCCAGGAAAGTGAATACACATTTTCCTATTTTTTTTATCTCAAAGTTCCCTCATAAATCCCCATCGTTTCAATCCCCATCGTTTCCCAATCATATTTTTCAAGTTGCTGAAATCCTTTTTTTCTTAATTCATTATACAACTTTTCATCAGTTAGAACCAGCCTTATTTTTTCTGCCATTTCTTCAGAATTTTTTGGATCAAAGTATATTGCCGCATCTCCCAAAATTTCTGGCAAGCTTGTCGTGTTTGAAGAAATCACAGGAGTTCCACACGCCATTGCCTCAAGACCAATTAACCCAAATCCTTCATAAAAAGAAGGGATAACAAACGCTTTCGCCACATTATAAAATAGTGGGATATCTTCCTGATCAATAAATCCAGTCCGGATAATATCATCTCCAAGCCCTAACTTTTCCCAAGTTTTTCGCACTTCTGGATAATACGAATCTTCTTTCCCTCCAAGAACAAGATTATAATCAAGATTATATTTTTTCTTTAAAATCCCAAAAGCCTTAATTAAACCCACAAGATTTTTGTGATTTCGCCAAACTCCAGTATAGAAAATATACGGTTTAGTAATATTATATTTTTTCTTAAAATTTTCAATTTCTTCATCATTGTTTATAACTCGAAACTGCTCATCAGCTCCTTCGTAAACAACTTTGATTTTTGTTTCCTTGATTTTGAAATGTTTCACAATATCATTTTTCGTGCTTTGAGATACTGCGATAACTTTTGTCGCTTTTTTAACTGAAGAAAAAAATACCGCTCGAAACCCAATTTTCCTAACCAAAGACTTCATTTTATGCCCAGGAAAGAAAAATGGTGTAACATCATGAATTGTGACGATTGTTTTTCCAAAATACAATATCGGCGAATTGAAATGTGTAAAATGCATCAAGTCTAATTTTTCTTTGTACAATTGAAATGGAAATAAAAATTGTTCCTTCCAGCTATACCATTTTGCCGAAACTTTCACTTTTCGGATTCTTTCATTTGGTAAAACAAAATCGTCATATTCATCTGACATCAAAAAAATTACGAAATTATTTTCTGTGTCCTGTTTGAAAATATATTCTAAAAGATGTCTAATATAATTTCCAATTCCAGTCTGCGCGTATCCATACATCCGCGCATCAATACCAATTGTTTTTGGTTTATTTTTCATAAAATAGTTTTATAGTTATATTTTTTATTTATCATTCCTTGTAAATGTTTATTAATCTATTAACAAAATCTTCCTAGATCCTGTCATTCTAAACTTGTTTCAGAATCTTTTGTTTTGTGGGCAATGTTTCTAATAATTTCACAAAACTAGAAGTTGCAATTAACAGATTCTGAACTAAATTCAGAATGACAATTTTTTTGACTTAATTCCAAATTTATTATATGCTTTTATTATAAATGGAGGTAAATAATTTTGACAATTGAAACAATTATCAAAAAAGTAAAACCAACGGTTTCTGTAATTAGTATGCTTTTAGGAATGAGCATATCTTCTTTATCTAAAGAAAGTGTATTTATCACAGGAGTTGCTCTATTATTAATAATAATAGGAATATGGAGCTGGTTTGCCTGGACAATAGGATCAGAATTCGAAAATACATCACAATCTGATTAATTTCAGATTTTTTTTATTTAAAATCACCACAACAAGACTTATTATAAGGACTTTAAAACATCTAGCGTTTCTTCCGCACACTTTTGCCAGGAGAATTTTTTTGTTTGTTGAATTCCTTTTTCGATTAAATTATTTTTTAAATTCTCATCACTTAATAAATTCTCCATCGCCCGAGCAAGCTCATCAATATTATATGGATTAACCATAATTGCCGCATCTCCCACTGCCTCGGAAAGCGAAGAAAGGTTTGAAGTGATTACAGGAGTTTTATTTTGCATTGCTTCAAGAGGTGGAAATCCAAATCCTTCATAAAAAGACGGATAAACAAAAATCCCAGCCAGTTTATATAAAACTGATTTGTCTTCATCGTCGACAAAGCCAGTAAAAATTATATCTTTTTTATACTTCGAATTTTCTGCGACTTCAAAAACATTTTTATAGAGCCATCCTTTTGAACCAGCAATTACAAGCTTTAAATCTTTATCTTTAGTGTTATATTTTAATTTTTCAAATGCCCTGATAATGCTAACTATATTTTTTCTCGGCTCAATTGTTCCTAAATAGAGAATGTACTTTTCGGGTAATTTATATTTTTTTCGAACTTCTGATTCATTGTTTTCAACTCCTTGCTCTTGATTAATTCCTGAATAAACCACTTTAATTTTTTCAAAATCTATTTTATAAATTTTCGTTAAATCATTTTTTGTAGAATTCGAAACCGCAATAATCTTATCTGACTTTCGCGCTTTCTTTTTCGGATTCATTGAAAAATGCCAATAATTTTTTCCTAAAGAATAAAATTCTTTATGATTTTCAAAGCTTAAGTCATGAAAAGTCGTTACAGTTTTGCAATTTTTTGAAACAGGTGCAGAAAAAATATGTGGCGAGAAAAAAACATCAACTCCACCAAGCAATTTATCAACCTTAGGATAAGAAAAATATTGAAAAGAAAAATCAAGCAAACGATTTGGAATTTTTAGTTCTTTCAACTCAACATTCGAAAGTTTCAAAAAATCATATTTCAAATCAACCTTTTTATATCCATTATAAAAAAGCTTATACTGAATATTTCTATCCATCTTTAACATATTTGAAAGCAAGTTAATTGTGTATTCTTCAATACCAGATCTCGTTCCACGAGCAAGCATCCGAATATCAATTCCGATTATCATAGATTATTATTTTATATAATTAGAGTGTAGAAAAATACTTTTTTTAGCTGTCATTTCGAATCCCGATAGGGTGAAATTTATGAACTATATTAAGCTAAACACAAAGAAAGTTTAAGTGAGGCTTGTTTAGTTTATAGATCTCTCAATCGTACCTCATTTCGAGATGACAAAGGCATTCTTCTATAATCTAATAAAAGACCTCCTACTTCGAAAAATACCTCCTAAAAAACACAAAAAATATTCCAAAAGCTATACCTGAAATAAATCCAATCATTGAATTTAAAAATATATTTTTCTGTTTTTGAATTATTATCGGATTTTCATTACTAACCAAAAAAGAAATTTCGCCCTCACTATCCTTTTCTAATTTTATCACTTTGTCATTTATTTCTTCAACAATAGCTTTAGAAATTTTATCTGCCTCTTCGGCATTATTTGTCTCAAACTTTACCTCAACATACTGAGGAGACATTTTTTTGGCGTTAAATTTTTTTGTGTAACTTTTCAAACTTTGAAATCCATCATCAACTTCTGCTTTTTGATAAACCGCATTTACAAGCTCTGGACTTTTCGCCCATTGAGTAATTGAATCAGCAATTTTTTCGCTTGCTTCCAAAGCATAATAACCGTCATATTTAAAATCATCTGTCTGCTGAGACTTATCTTTGCTTAAAAATAAAGACAGTGATGTTTCATATCTAGTCGGTTGTAAAGCTGAAAATAAAAAAGTTGAAGAAGTTACCACAAAAGCAACCGCGATTATTAGCTTGAATTTTCTTTTTATAATTTCAAAATATTCTTTCAATTCCATAGATTTAGATTTAATGTTTAAAATTTTGTTTTTCAAAAATTATAGCTACTCCGTCATTCTGAGCATAGAGATAGCACAACAAAGAATCCCGTGATAAATTTCATAAAACTCTAAAGAGTAAAGTCCTTATACTTCTCTTCAATAAAATTTTTAATCTTTTCCTTAAAAATTTCTTTGTCAAATTTCATTGCATGTTTTCGAATTTCCTCTGGACTAAATTTTTCACTATCAAACTTTTTTACAACTTCCATAATTGAATTAGCCGTTTGCTCGGAAAAAAACATTCCCGTTTTATTTTCAATAACAGTTTCAAGCGCGCCTCCTCCTCCAAATGCAATCACAGGTCTTCCTGACGCCATTGCCTCCAGTGGCGTTATCCCAAAATCTTCTTCTGGTGGAAAAATAAAAGCCTTACATTTTGAAAAATAACGACTCGTTTCTTTGTCATCAAGATATCCAAGAAACTCAACATTGCTTTTGGCAATTTTTTTAAGCTTATCCATTTCAGGGCCCTTACCAATAATTTTCAATGGCAAGCCTAATTTATTAAACGCCTTAATAGCTATATCAAATCTTTTATAAGGAAGTGCTCTTCCTGTCATTAAATAATAATTACCAACTTCCTCTGAAATATGAAAATTATCCATACTCACTGGAGGATTAATCACAACAGAGTTTTTGTGATAATATTTTTTTATACGCATCGAGACAAAGTTAGAGTTGGCAATATATACATCTGGTCTGTCAGCAGAAATCTTGTCCCATAGCCTGATGTAATTCATTGCAAAAGGAACAAGTTTTTTGGTAAGTTTTGAATATTTAAATTCACGCA